>NZ_BPRG01000045.1:0-117187 GCF_036984265.1 Pseudonocardia sp. D17
GATCGCTACTGGAGGCCGGCGGCTTCCGGCCGCGGCTACACCCTGGATTGTGAAGAGCCCGATATCCAGACCTCAGGTCAAGATGAGCTGCCGGAAGACGTCGCTCGATGGGTGCATCCGCGGTCGTTTGAGGAACCGCGACGATGGGCGGGTCGAGTTCCACTTGCAGTGTCCGACGAGCAAGCTTTCCACGGAATGCACGTGCCGCGGCGCCGTTCGTCCTTTCGAATTCAAGGTGATCACCGAATGGAACGAAATCTCGCCCGAAAGCTGTTCTGTTCGACCGCTATCGTGTCGATCACACCAGACTGACGACCGTCAGCCGCTGGAGATGTGCCCCGCGGAGGGCACGGCGCGCCGGTGTAGCTCGGCGATAGTCCGGCTAAGTGCTACCAAGAAGCACCGCATACCTCCGAGGCGTTGGCGGTCGCCGTTGCAGCGATTATGGATCAAGGCGTGTTCCTAACCAGAGCCGGAGGTCGGGATCGAACCGACGACCTACCGCTTACAAGGCGGTTGCTCTACCACTGAGCTACACCGGCGGGTGCTGGAGCCTCCGAATCCTAGTGGCCGCAGGCGGGGGCGTCGCGCGCCGGTCGCGGGGCGTCGGCCCGGTGCCGTGCCCTGCCGGCCGATGACCGCCGCGACGCCGTCGAGGTAGCACCCGAGCCCGAAGTCGAAGTCGGCGGCCACGTCGGCGCAGAAGTCGGTGGCGGTCACGTCGAACATTCCGGCGGCCACGACGGCGGCGAGGGCGGGGAGGGCGCGGGGGTCGACGACACGGCTGAGGGCCGCGCCGTAGCGGGCTCCGAAGGCGGCGGGATCGTCGGCGAAGGCGGCGGCGAGATCGGTGGTCAGCCGGATCTCGCCCTGCACGTAGGTGATCAGCCCCATGACGACGGCGACCTTGTGGCCGGCGTCGAGGCCGGTGCCGTCGAGGGCGCCGAGGGCGGCGTCGAACCAGGCGAGGTTGGTGGGGCCGACGGGCGGCCCGGTCAACGGCAGCGTCGCCGCCCATGGGTGGGCGCGGTACAGCGCCACCACGCCGCGGGCCCACGCGGTGAGGGCGGGGCGCCAGCCGCCGCCCGCGGGCAGCGGTGGCGGACCCTCCATGGCCAGGTCGGCCATCAGGATCAACAGCTCGGACTTGCTGCGGACGTGCCGGTAGAGGGCCATGGGTGCGTTGCCGAGGCGTTCGGCGACACGGGCCATGGAGACCGCGGCGAGGCCGTCGGCGTCGGCGATCTCGACGGCGGCGCGGACGATCTCCTCGACGGTGCGGGTCGGTCGTGGCCCGCGGCGCGGGCAAGACGACGACGGTCCGCATCCTCGGCACGTTGACCCGACCGGACGGCGGGTGGGCCCGGATCGCGGGGTTCGACGTCGGTACCCAACCGTGGCAGGTCCGCGAGGTCATCACCCTGACCGGCCAGTACGCGGCCGTCGACGCCCAGCAGACGGGCCGGGAGAACCTGACGATGATCGGCAGGCTCCTGCGGCTGGGCAGACGTGGCGCCGCGACACGCGCCGCCGCCCTGTGGACCGGTTCGACCTCACCGAGGCCGCCGACCGGCGCGTCGTCACCTACTCGGGCGGGTTGCGGCGACGCCTCGACCTCGCAGTGAGCCTCGTCGCCGGCACCACGCCTGCTGTTCCTCGACGAGCCCACCACGTCCCCGCGTGACGTGGAGGAGATCCCCGATGACCGCCGCCCTGCCCTCTCCGTCCGCCGTCTCGCTGTCCGCCACCTCGACGATGATCGGCCGCAGCATCCGACTGACCAGGCGCAACGTCGACACGATGATCATGTCCGTGGTCCTGCCGCTGCTGATGATGATGGCGATGTTCGTCTACGTCTTCGGCGGTGCGATCCACACGGGCACCGCCTACGTCACCTACGTGGTGCCGGGCACGATCCTGCTGTGCGCGGGGTACGGCGCCGCGTCGACCGCGATGGCGGTGGCCGACGACATGAACGGCGGGATGATCGACCGGCTCCGGTCGGTGCCGGTGGACTGGCTGCTCGCGGCGGGGCTGGTGCTGCTGTACGTGCTGGCGCTGTCATGGCTGGCCGCGGGCCTGGGGACGCTGGCGCGCAGCGTCGAGTCGGCGAGCGCGCTCAGCTTCGTGATGCTGTTCCTGCCCTACCTGAGCAGCGCGTTCGTCCCGACCGAGACGATGCCGGCGGTGCTGCGCACGATCGGTGAACACCAGCCGGTCACGCCGGTGATCGAGGCCGTCCGCGGTCTGCTGACGGGTACCCCCATCGGCTCGGCGAGCTGGCTCGGGCCGGTCTGGGCGGTCGGGCTGCTGGCGGTGTCGTTCGCGTTCGCGACCGCCTGCTACCGCAGACGCACCAGCCGCTGAGAAGATCCGCGCGAGTCCCTACCCTGGCCCTCGTGCCCGCGCCCGCCCCCCACCTCCTCCGCTGACGTGGCCGGCCACCTCGACGGTCCGGCCGACCGGCTCACCCGGCGGCTGCGCGGCGCACTGCGGCGCGACGCCCGCAGGCTGCTCGCCGCGGGACCGCCGACGTTGCCGATGCTCGTCGTCGGACCGGAGGTGCCGGACGACTCCCGCGTCCAGGAGGTCCTGGACCTCGCCATGCGGATCGGCGAGGTCCTGCTGTCGTCGGGCGAGAGCGTCGACGAGGTCACCGCGACGATGCTCTCGGTGGCCAGGACGGGCGGCCTGCCCGCCGTCGACGTGGACATCACGTTCACCTCGATCACGATGTGCTGCCATCGCGGCCGCGTCGCGCCGCCGGTGACGTCGATGCGCCTGGTGCGCTACCGGGCCCTGGACCTCACGCGCCTCGCGGCGGTGCGCGAGATCGTCACGAACCTGGAGTCCGGGGAGCTCGACGTGCGGCGGGCCGCGGCGGCGCTCTCCACGGCCACCCAGGCCGCGCATCCCTACCCGCGCTGGGTCGCGACGGCGGGCTGGGCGCTGCTCGCCGCGGCGATCGCGGTGCTGCTCGGCGGCGCCCCGATCACCGGGCTGATCGCGTTCGTCGTGACCGGCTTGATCGACCGCGCCGGGCGGCTGCTCAACCGTTGGCAGCTCCCGACGTTCTTCCAGCAGGTCGTGGGCGGGCTGCTGGCGTCGTTGTGCACGGTCGGGCTGCTCGCGGCCGGGGCGTTCCCGCCGGGGGCGCGGCCGTCGCTGGTCGTCGCCGCGAGCATCACCGTCCTGCTCTCGGGGCTGTCGGTGGTCAGCACCGTGCAGGACGCCATCACCGGGTACTACGTCACCGCGGCCGGCCGGGTCGCCGAGATCGGGCTGCTCTCGGCCGGGCTGCTGACCGGCGTCGTCATCGGTCTGAAGGTCGGCTTCCAGGTGGGCGTCGTGCTGGAGGTCTCCGGCGACGTGTCGGCCTCGGCGGGCCAGTTCGGCATCTCCGTCGCGGCGGGCGCGGTCGGTGCGGCGGCCTACGCGCTCGCCGGCTATGCGCCGCTACGGACGCTGCCGCTCGCCGGGGCCGCCGGCGCCGCGGGGTGGGGCGTCTACATCCTGCTGACGCACGTCGCCGCGGCCGGGCCGATCGCGGCGACGGGCGTCGCCGCGGTCGTGGTCGGGGTCTTCTCGGGCCTCCTCAAGCGCACGACGAGGGTGCCGACGCTCGTCGTCACCCTCGCCGGCATCACGCCCCTGCTGCCCGGGCTGACCGCCTACCGCGGCTTCTACCAGCTCGCGGTGCAGGGCGTCGCCGAGGGACTGGTCACGGTGACCCTCGCGCTCGCGATCGGCCTGGCGCTGGCCGCCGGGGTCGCGTTGGGCGAGTTCATCACCCGCGACCGTCACCGGCAGCCGGGTCCGACGCCGGTTCCGGCGCTCACGAACGACCCGCAGGACGCGGAGCGCCAGTAATCTCAGGGCCGGGTCCGCGGCTCCCCCGGCCGCGCCCGTCGAGGAGGAACGGTGGCGGTCCACACGGCCGACGAGTCCGAGCTGCCCGGTGCGGAGTTCGTCGTCGTCGCGAACAGGCTCCCGGTCGACCTGGAGCGCCTGCCCGACGGCTCCACCCGCTGGAAGCGCAGCCCCGGCGGCCTGGTGACCGCGCTCGAGCCGATGCTGCGCAGCCGCGAGGGCGCCTGGGTCGGCTGGCCGGGCCTCGCGGACGCCGACGTCGAGCCGCTCGTCGAGGACGGGCTGCAGCTGCACCCGGTGCGGCTGACCGCCGACGAGGTCGAGGAGTACTACGAGGGCTTCTCCAACGGCTGTCTCTGGCCGCTCTACCACGACGTCGTCGCGCCACCGGCGTTCCATCGGCACTGGTGGCAGGCCTACGTGAAGGTCAACCAGCGGTTCGCCGAGGCGACCGCCGCCGTCGCGGCCGAGGGCGCGACGATCTGGATCCAGGACTACCAGCTGCAGCTGCTGCCCGCCGCGTTGCGCGAGCTGCGGCCCGACCTGCGGATCGGCTTCTTCCTGCACATCCCGTTCCCGCCGACGGAGCTGTTCATGCAGCTGCCGTGGCGGCGGGAGATCGTCGCAGGGCTGCTCGGGGCCGACCTCGTCGGCTTCCACACCTCCGGCGGCGCGCGCAACTTCCGCTGGCTGGCGACGCGGCTGGCCGACGCCCGAGCGGGCGCCGGGCGCAACGAGGTGCTCGTCGGCGACCGGCTCGTGAAGGTCGGGGCGTTCCCGATCTCGATCGACTCCGCTGCGCTCGACCGCCTCGCCCACACCGACGCGGTGCAGAAGCGGGCCGCGGAGATCCGGGCCGACCTGGGCGAACCGCGCCGGATCCTGCTCGGCGTCGACCGCCTCGACTACACCAAGGGCATCGACGTGCGGCTCAAGGCGTTCCACGAGCTGCTCACCGAGGGCACCCTCGATGCCGACGACACCGTCATGATTCAGCTGGCGACGCCCAGCCGTGAACGCGTCGAGCACTACCAGCAGATGCGCGACGACATCGAGCTGACGGTCGGCCGGATCAACGGCGAGTTCGCCCGCGTCGGCCATCCGGCGGTGCACTACCTGCACCAGGCGCTGCCGCGCGAGGAGCTGGCGGCGTTCTTCCTCGCGGCCGACGTCATGCTGGTGACCCCGCTGCGCGACGGCATGAACCTCGTCGCGAAGGAGTACGTCGCCTGCCGCTACGACCACGGCGGCGCGCTGGTGCTGTCGGAGTTCGCGGGGGCGGCGGTGGAGCTCACGCAGGCCTACCTGGTCAACCCGCACGACACCGACGGCATCAAGGCGACGATCGCCCAGGCCGCCAACGCCCCCGCCGAGGAGAACCGCCGGCGGATGCGGGCGCTGCGCCGCCAGGTGATGACCCACGACGTCGACAGGTGGGCGCGGTCGTTCCTCGACGCCCTCGGCCTGCCGTCGCCCGCCGATGCCTGAGCCGCTGGACGCCGCGCTCGACCGCCTCGCCGGCGCGGAGCGGCTGCTCGTCGCGCTCGACTTCGACGGCGTGCTCGCCCCGATCGTCGACGTCCCGTCGGCGGCGCGCCCACTGCCCGCCTCGGCCCGCGCGATCGCGGGGCTCGCCGGGCTGGCGGGCACCACGGTCGCGCTCGTCTCCGGCCGCGGGCTCGCCGATCTGCGGGCGGTCTCGGGGTTCGGGCCGCCCGCCGTTCTGGTCGGGAGCCACGGCGGGGAGTTCTCCGACGCCGAGGACGGCTTCCTCGACGAGGCGCAACACCGTCGCCGGGAGGACCTGATCGCCGAGCTCGAGAAGCTCGTCGACGGTGAGCCCGGTGTGGCGTTGGAGCGCAAGCCCGCGGGTGCCGCCGTACACGTGCGCAACGCCGAGCCGGCCGTCGCCGAGCGGGTGCTCGCCGCGGTACGCAGCGGCCCGGCCGCCGCGCCGGGGATCGACCCGACCGAGGGCAAGGCCGTGATCGACCTGGCGGTCGTCGAGGTGAGCAAGGGCGCCGCGATCGACGTCCTGCGCGAGCGCACCGGCGCCGAGGTCGTGCTGTTCGCGGGCGACGACGTCACCGACGAGACTGCGTTCGCCCGGCTGCACCCGGGCGACGTCGGCATCAAGGTCGGCGAGGGCCCGACGGCCGCGTCCCACCGCGTCGCCGACCCCGCGGAGATGTCCGAGGTGCTGACCCGGTTGCTCGACGCCCGGCGCGACGCGGCGGGCCGCGCGGAGGCGTAGCTGGCTCACCAGCCGGAGAAGAACCGAGACTCCCGCGGGCCCTTGCTCGTGTGTCCGACGACGAGCTCCGTCGGCAGCACGACCTGCCGCGGCCGGTTGCGCTCGCCGCGCTCCAGCAGCAGCTCGCCCGCGACCTGACCCTTCTCCCGTACCGGCTGCCGCACGGTCGTGAGCCCGGCCCGCTCGGCCTCGGGCACCCCGTCGAACCCGGTGACGGTGAGGTCCTCGGGTACGGACAGGCCGCGCGCGGTGGCGTGCCGCAGCGCACCCAACGCCAGGATGTCCGACGTGCACGCCAGCGCGGTGATCCCGGGGTTGGCGGCGAGCAGCTCGGCGGCGGCGGACTCGCCGGCGTCGACGGAGTGGTCGAACCGCTCGTGGACGGGTACGTCCGCCCAGTCGATCCCGACCTCGGCGAAACCCTCGCGCAGGCCGCCGAGCCGCGCCCGCTGCACGGGGTAGCTGGTGGCGCCCTGCCGCGCGAGGTCGGCCGGGCCGTCGTTCGGCTGGGGGGCCAGCCGCATGCACAGCACCCCGATCCGGCGGTGCCCCAGCCCCGTGAGGTGGCGCGCCATCCCCAGCATGGCGGCGCGGTCGTCGATCCCGACGCGGTCCACCCCGTCGATGCCCACCGGCTGGTCGCAGACCACGGTCGGCACGGGCCGCTCGAGGACGGCGAGGAAGTGCGGGTCGTCCTCACGGACGGAGTACACGACGAACCCGTCGACACCCGCCTGGTGGACCGTCGTGACGTCGGGCTGCGACGGGCTGACCGGGATCAGGAGCAGGCCCTGACCCGCCTGCTCGCAGGCCAGCGCGAGGCCTTCGAGGAAGCCGGTGGCCACCGGGTCGCGGAAGGCGTAGGACAGCGCCTCGGTGAGCAGCAGCCCGACGGCGCCGGCGCGCCGCGTGCGCAGCGACCGGGCCACGGGATCGGGCCCCGGGTAGCCCAGTCGGCGGGCGGCTTCCAGCACGCGGGCGCGCAACGTCGCCGACAGCTGGTCGGGGCGGTTGTAGGCGTTGGAGACCGTCGTGCGGGACACGCCCAGCTCCGCGGCCAGGGATGCCAGCGTGGCAGGCCTGCGCGCATTCGGCTGAGACATCTTCCAAAGCTAACCACGGCGACGGCGGGAAGAAAGGGCGGCCCCGTGCGGCTTGATCCGCGGGGACCACACTGTAGAGTGAATTGATAATGGTTTTCAATACAAATATGCGCATTCGCTGATACGGAGCCGACATGCACCTGCGCCGCACCGCCGTGACGATCGGCGGCCTCCTCCTCACCGCGGCCACGCTCGCCGCCTGTGGCAGCGGCGGATCCACGAACACGGCCGCGGACGACGCGGACGGCAAGGTCGCCGTCGTCGCGTCGACCGACGTCTACGGCAGCATCGTCAGGGCCGTCGGGGGCGACCACGTCGACGTCACCTCGATCATCGACGACCCCGCGAAGGACCCGCACGAGTACGAGACGACACCCGCGGACGCGCTGGCCGTGAGCAAGGCCGCCCTCGTCGTCGTCAACGGCGCGGGCTACGACGACTTCGCCACCAAGCTCGTCGACGCCGCCGAGAGCAAGCCGACGACGATCGACGTCGCCCAGCTCTCGGGCCTGCAGCAACAGGTGCCCGCGGGCGAGGAGTTCAACGAGCACGTCTGGTACAACCTGCCGACGATGAAGCGGCTTGCCACCGAGCTCGCCGCCGACCTCGGCCGGATCGACGCCGCCGACGCCGCGACCTACACCGCCAACGCCGCCGCGTTCTCGCAGCGGATCGACGGGCTCACCGCGGCTCTCGACGCCGTCAAGTCCCGGCACGACGGCGCGGCCGTCGCCATCACCGAGCCCGTCCCGCTGTACCTGCTGGAGGCGGCCGGGCTGCGCAACGTCACGCCCGAGAAGTTCTCCGAGGCCGCCGAGGAGGGCAACGACCCACCGGCCGCCGTCCTGCAGGAGACGCTCGCCCTGTTCCGCGACCGGTCGGTCAAGGCGCTGGTCTCCAACGCGCAGACCGAGAGCCCGTCGACGACCCAGGTCGAGCAGGCGGCCACCGCCGCCGGGATCCCCGTCGTCAGGGTGACCGAGACGCTGCCTGCCGGGACCACCGACTACGTTTCGTGGCAGTCCCAGCAGATCGACGCGCTCACCCGGGCGCTCGGATGACCCTTCTCCGGGAAGGTGCGATGACCGGCCCGCCCCCCGTCGACGGCCGCGAGCCCGCGGCGGTGACGCTGCGGGGCGCGACGGTCCGGTTCGGCGCCCGGACCCTGTGGGAGGAGCTCGACCTCGAGATCCCACGGGGCGAGTTCGTCGCCGTGCTGGGGCCCAACGGATCGGGCAAGACGACCCTACTGCGCGTGCTGCTGGGCCTCCAGCCCCTCGACGCGGGTGAGGTGCTCGTCGACGGGCACCCGGCCCGCCGCGGCGGTGAGGGCATCGGTTATGTGCCGCAACAGAAGGCGCTGCCCGAGGACCTACCACTGCGGGCGCGCGACCTCGTCGGGCTCGGGCTCGACGGGCACCATCTCGGGCTCGGCCTGCGCGGCCGCCGCGAGCGGAACCGCCGCGTCGACGCGGCACTCGACGCCGTCGGGGCCGGCCGGTACGCCCGCTCGCCCGTCGGCAGGCTCTCCGGGGGCGAGCAGCAGCGGCTGCGGGTGGCACAGGCGCTGGTCGGCGACCCGCGCGTACTGCTGTGCGACGAGCCGCTGCTCTCCCTCGACCTCGCCCATCAACGGACGGTCAGCCGGCTCATCGACGAGCGCCGCCGCAACGCGGGCACGGCCGTCGTGTTCGTGACGCACGAGATCAACCCCGTCCTGCCGCTGGTCGACCGGGTCCTCTACCTGGTCGACGGCCGGTTCCGGTTCGGCACGCCGGAGGAGGTCATGACGTCGGAGACGCTCTCGGAGCTCTACCGGACCGACGTCGAGGTGCTGAGGGTGCGGGAGCGGCTGGTCGTCGTCGGGGTCGAGGAGTCGGGGCACCATCACGACGCGGTCGTCCCCGCGCCGGGCGGAGCGGCCCGGTGAACAGCCCGATGGACGCCACTGCGAACGACGTGCTGGGCAAGCTCTTCAGCCTCGACGGGACCGGCGACCTGCTGGCCCAGCCGTTCGTGCGCAACGCGTTGCTCGCCGCCGCGCTGCTCGGGCTCGTCGCGGGCGTCCTCGCGCCGCTGATCGTCGCCCGCGGCATGGGGTTCGCGGTGCACGGGACGTCGGAGCTGGCGTTCACCGGTGGCGCCGCCGCCCTGCTGCTCGGGGTCAGCGTGAGCGTCGGCGCGGTCGCGGGGTCGGTGCTGGCCGGGCTCGTGTTCGGCCTGCTCGGGCTGCGGCAGCGCGAGCGCGACTCCGTCATCGGCGTCGTACTCGCGTTCGGGCTGGGGCTGGGGGTGCTGCTGCTCGCGCTCTACCCCGGACGGGCGTCGAACAAGTTCGGCCTGCTCACGGGCTCGATCGTGTCGGTCGACTCGACGAACCTCCAGGTTCTCGTCGTTGTGACGATCCTGGTGCTGGCCACGATGGCCGTCATCTACCGGCCTCTGCTGTTCGCGAGCACGGACCCGGAGGTGGCCGTCGCGCGCGGGGTGCCCGTGCGGCTGCTGTCGCCGCTGTTCGCCGTGCTCATCGCACTGGTGACGGCGCTGGCGGTGCCGATCGTCGGCGCGATCCTCGTGCTGTCGGTGACGATCATCCCCGGCGCCGCGGCCGCGCGCGTGACGGCGAGCCCCGTCGTGGCCACGGTGCTCGCCGTGGTGATCGCGGAGGTCGCGCTCGTCGGCGGGACGGTGCTCTCGCTGGCGCCCGGGCTGCCGATCTCCGGATACGTCGCGACGATCGCGTTCCTCGGTTACCTGGTGTGCCGCATCATCGGCAGGGTCCGGGGCCAGGTCCGGACGGGCTGATCGGCCCCAACCGCCGGGCGGTCGCCGATCGGCCGGTCGCCGCGGGCGCGCCCCCGTCCCCGATCGGCCGGTCGCCGCGCGGCGTCCGGTCGAGCGCAAACCTCAGCGTCGTCGACGCGCGCGAACACGACCGTGAGGTTGCGCGCGGTCTCGTCGGCGCAGTCCTTCGGCAGGGCGACGTACGGGTTCGTCGGCGGCGGGACGTCAGCCGACCCGGCGGCGGCGCGCGACCTCGGCGAGCACCACGCCCGCCGCCACCGACGCGTTGAGCGACTCCACCTCCCGCGCCAGCGGGATCGACACGGTGACGTCGCACGTCTCGCGGACCAGCCGGGACAGGCCCTTGCCCTCGGACCCGATCACGAGGACGAGGGGGTCGGTGGCGAGGTCGAAGTCGTCGATCGAGACGTCGCCGTCGGCGGCCAGCCCCGCGACCATGAGACCGGTGTTGGCGTACTCCTGCAGCGTCCGGGTCAGGTTCGTCGCCCTGGCGACCGGCAGCCGCGCCGCCGTACCCGCCGAGGTCCGCCACGCGACGGCCGTCATGCCCGCCGCACGCCGCTGCGGGACGACGACGCCGTGCCCGCCGAACGCGCTCACCGACCGGACGACGGCACCGAGGTTGCGCGGATCCGTGACGCCGTCGAGCGCCGCGATCAGCGCCGGGCGCCCGGAGCCGACCGCGGCCTCCAGCAGCTCGTCGGGGTGGGCGTACTCGTAGGGCGGCACGACGAGCGCCACACCCTGGTGCAGCGCACCGCCCGCCATGCGGTCGAGGTCGTTGCGCGGCACCTCGAGGATCGAGATGCCGGCGTCGGCCGCGAGGTGGACGGCCTCCTTGACCCGCTCGTCGGCGGTCGCGCCCACCGCCACGTGCAGGGCCGTGGCCGGCACGCCCGCGCGCAGGCACTCGACGACGGGGTTGCGACCCAGCACCGTCTCCGGCGTCTCGCCGTCGCCCGCGCGCCGGCTGCGGTTGCCCGCGCCACCGCCCTGCCGGCCCGCGACCTTGGCCTGCGCCTTGGCGTCGCGGGCGGCCTTGCGGGCGGCGGGATGTCCGGGACGCAGCGACGCCGGCGGCGTCGGGCCCTTGCCCTGCAGCCCACGACGACGCTGGCCGCCCGAGCCCACGACGGCACCCTTCTTGGTGCCGTCCTTGCGGATCGCGCCGCGCCGCTTGGAGTTGCCGGCCATGATCTACCCACTACCTCACCGGGACCCGACGGTCCCTGAGACACCTACTGAACGTCCTTGAGCGACCAGCTCGGCCCGTCGGGCCCGTCCTCGACGGAGATGCCCGCGGCCGTCAGCCGGTCGCGCACCTCGTCGGCCGCGGCGAAGTCGCGTGCCGCGCGCGCCTCCTGGCGGCGCTGCAGCAGGTCGTCGACGAGCGAGCCGAGCGCCCCCAGTGCCGCGGTGTCGGACCCCCCGCCCGCCCACTTCTCGTCGAGCGGGTCGAGCCCGAGCACGCCGGTCATGGCGCGCACCGACTCCGCCGCCCGGACGGCTGCGGCGTGGTCCCCCGCATCGAGCGCGGAGTTGCCCTCGCGCACCGTGTTGTGGACGACGGCCAGCGCACCCGGGGTGCCCAGGTCGTCATCGAGCGCGGCGGCGAAGGCCGCCGGGACCTCGGCGGCGACGCCGGGCGTCCCGGCCCGCTCGGTGACCCGGCCGAGGAAGCCCTCGATGCGCCGGTACGCCGACACCGACTCCGACAGCGCCGCGTCGGAGTACTCGATCGACGACCGGTAGTGCGGGCCGACCAGGTAGTACCGCAGCTCGACGCCGCGCACCCGCTGCAGCATCGCCGGGATCGACAGCGTGTTGCCGAGCGACTTGGACATCTTCTCGCCGCCCATGGTCACCCACGCGTTGTGCAGCCAGTAGCGGGCGAACCCGTCGCCGGCCGCGTGCGACTGCGCCTGCTCGTTCTCGTGGTGCGGGAACACCAGGTCGAGGCCGCCACCGTGGATGTCGAACTCGGGACCGAGATAGGCCGTGGCCATCGCCGAGCACTCGAGGTGCCAGCCCGGACGCCCTGCGCCCCAGGGGGTCGGCCAGGACGGCTCACCGGGCTTGGCGCCCTTCCAGAGCGTGAAGTCGAGCGGGTCGCGCTTGTCGCCACGGTCGCCCTCGCCCTGCGCGACGTCGTCGACCTTCTGCCCCGACAGCGACCCGTACTCGGGGAAGGACCGCACGGCGAAGTAGACGTCGCCGCCCGCGGCGTAGGCGTGCCCGCGATCGATGAGCCGCGCAATGAGGTCGACCATCTGCGTGACGTGCCCCGTCGCCCGCGGCTCCGCCGAGGCCGGCAGGCAGCCCAGCGCGTCGTACGCCGCGGAGAAGGCGCGCTCGTGCGTCGCCGCCCACTCCCACCAGGGACGACCGGCGTCCGCGGCCTTGCGCAGGATCTTGTCGTCGATGTCGGTGACGTTGCGCACCAGGAGCACGTCGTGCCCCGAGTAGGTCAGCCAGCGCCGGAGCACGTCGTAGTTGAGGCTGCTGCGGACGTGGCCGATGTGCGGGACGCCCTGGACGGTGGCCCCACACACGTACATCGACACGGTCCCGGCCCGCAGCGGTACGAAGTCACGCTGCTCCCTGGTCGCGGTGTCGTGCAGTCGCAGGCTCACCCCACACAGACTACGGGTGACCAGGCAGGCTCCGATCGTCGCCCCGGATCCCATTCGTCCACGACAGCGGCGCGCGGACCCGGCAGGCTCGGGGGCATGACGGAGATCCTCCAGCTCACGCCGAAGCTCGTCGTCGCCGACGGTGCCGCTGCGCTCGCCTTCTACACCGCGGCGCTCGGCGCCGTCGTCGAGGAGAGCTACACGATGGACGGCCGGATCGTGCACGCCACGCTGACCGTCGGGAGCCTGCGGTTCGAGCTCAAGGACGCCGGCGACGGCGATCCCGCGCCGACGCCCGGCCAGCACCCGCCGGTCCTGATGTCACTGGAGGTGTCCGACGCCGACGCCGTCACCGAGCGACTGCTCGCCGCCGGCGCGACGGTCGTCTACCCGGTGAGCGACCACGAGTACGGCTCGCGCGGCGGCCGGGTCGCCGACCCGTTCGGACACCACTGGATGGTCTCTGCGGCGCTGGAGACCCTCATCCCGGACGAGGTGCAGGCCCGGCTCGACGGGGTGCGCCAAGGGCAGGTCTGACGGATCACTCGCCGCGGTCTCGGCGCCCGCACGGCCCGTGGCTGCGTTGTCGCCGACCCGGCTCCGCCTTGCCACGAACCGCCCGGATCACCGAGCCCATCGACGGCGATCCGCCAGCGGCCCCCTAGAGGCGTTGCGGCCCAACGCGTCGCGCCCGAGGCCCGGTCCTCGGTGGTTCCGGACGATCGGTGGTCCCGGACGATCTGTGGTCCCGGACGATCAGGGGCCCCGGACGATCAGTGCCGTCGCGATCGCCGCGACGCCCTCGCCGCGGCCGGTGAGGCCGAGCCCGTCGGTCGTCGTCCCGGAGACGGCGACGGGTCCGCCGACCGCCTCCGACAGCACGCGCTGCGCCTCGTCGCGCCGGGTGCCGATCTTCGGAGCGTTGCCGACGACCTGCACCGCGGCGTTCCCGACGGTCCAGCCGTCGCGCGCCAACAGCCGGCGGACCTCCGCGAGCAGCTGCACCCCGCCCGCACCGGCCCACTCCGGCCTGCCGGTACCGAACACCGCACCCAGGTCACCCAGCCCGGCCGCGGACAGCAGCGCGTCGCACAGCGCGTGGGCGGCGACGTCACCGTCGGAGTGGCCGGCGCAGCCGTCGACGCCGTCCCACCTCAGCCCGGCCAGCCAGCACGGCCGGCCCGCCTCGACGGGATGGACGTCGGTGCCGACGCCGACGCGGAGCAACGCGGCCGTCACCGGACGATGCTGGTGTTGTCGTTGTCCTGCAACAGGTTCTCCGCGATCCGATGGTCCCACGCAGTGGTGATCTTGAACGCCGTGGCGTCGCCGGGGACGGTGTGGACCGGCTCACCGATGGCCTCGACGAGTCCGGCGTCGTCGGTGGCGGCGGCTCCCCGGGCCGCGGCGGCGCGGTGCGCGCGCAGCAGCAGCTCGGGGGTGAAGCCCTGCGGCGTCTGCACCGCGCGCAGCACCGTCCGGTCGACCGTCTCGACGACGCGCCCGACGGCGTCGACCCGCTTCACCGTGTCGGCGACGGGGAGCACCGGCACCACGGCCCGATGCCCCGCGCGCACCGCCGCCACTACCGCCGCCACGAGCGCGGGCGGCGTCAGCGGGCGGGCCGCATCATGGACGAGCACGACCTCGGGGGCGTCACCCCGACGGGTCCCCGATCGTTCATCTCCAGTGTGGACGCCGTTCGGATCACCGCCGTCGTGCAGCGCGCCGAGTGCGCACAGCACGGACGCGGTCCTGTCCGCACCGCCCGCCACGACGGTGACCGGACGTCCCGGCAGCAGCCGCCGGGCGGACTCGACGAGCTCCGCCGGGGCCGCGACGACCACATGATCGACCGCACCGGACCGGAGCAGCCCGTCCACCGCCCGCACGAGCATGGGCGTACCGCCGACGGTCACGAAGGCCTTCGGCTCCCCCGCACCCAGCCGCTGACCCGAGCCCGCAGCGGGAACGACCGCGACGACGCTCACGACGGGTACCGGAGGAGGACGATCGGGACCGGGCGGGACTCTCAGGCCGTGGCGGCTGTGGCGAGCACCTCGTCGAGCAGGACCTCGGCCCGCTCCTCGTCGGTGCCCTCGGCGAGCGCGAGCTCGCTGACGAGGATCTGCCGCGCCTTGGCCAGCATGCGCTTCTCGCCCGCGGACAGGCCGCGGTCCTTCTCGCGCCGCCAGAGATCACGCACCACTTCGGCGACCTTGTTCACGTCGCCGGAGGCCAGCTTCTCGAGGTTGGCCTTGTACCGCCGAGACCAGTTCGTCGGCTCCTCGGTGTGGGGCGCACGCAGCACCTCGAACACCCTGTCGAGGCCCTCCTGGCCCACCACGTCACGAACGCCGACGACCTCGGCATTCTCTGCGGGAACACGCACCGTGAGATCACCCTGCGCGACCTTGAGGACGAGGTACTTACGCTCCTCGCCCTTGATCGTGCGGGTTTCGATGGCCTCGATGAGAGCGGCACCGTGGTGCGGGTAGACGACGGTCTCTCCGACCTTGAAAACCATGTGTCCTCTGCCCCTTTCGCTGTACCCAGGTTAACACGGGCGGCCTGGCCCCCGCCCACCGGGAGGGACCGTCGTCGCAGGTCACGGCCTTGACAACCAGAGGCAAACGTGCGTGTACGGCTCCGTGACCGAAACCCCACCCGGTGTGACCGGAGGCCCGTTGGGGCTCCCGGACCCGCGCGACTACGCTTCCGCCTGGTCACCCCGACCACGGGGAGGGCCCTCCGGCACGAGAGGAACAGCAGACCCGTGAGCCGCACCCAGCGCTTCCGCCCGACCCGAGTCGCACTGGTGGCCGGCGCCGTGGTCGGCGCGCTCGCCCTCGCGGGCTGCGGTGCGGGCCAGATCGCACAGACCGCGGAGCAGCAGGCGGCCGTCTCCGGCGCCAACGTCACCGCGCAGCACATCGAGATCCGCAACGCCGAGATCGAGTTCCCCGTCGGCGGCTCGCAGCGGCTGGCGGCCTACACGGCCGGGTCCTCGGCCCCGATCACGATGAGCATCGCCAACGACGACGACCTGCCCGACCGGCTCGTCTCGGCGAGCAGCCCCGTCGCGGGCAGCGTGCGCATCACCGGCGACACCACCATCCCGCCGCACGGCGCGCTCACGGCGTCGACCACTCCCGGCGGCGTCCCCGGGAACACCGGCCTCCCGATCGAGATGACGCTGGAGGGCCTCAGCCAGGACGTCTCGCCCGGCCTGAGCTACCCGCTGGTGCTCACGTTCGAGCGCGCGGGCAACGTCACCGTCGACCTGCCGATGGGCAACCCGGACAACCTGGTCCCCGGCGGCCCCGGTTCCGGTGGCGCGCAGCCGCCCGCGACCGGCTCCTCCGGCGGCGGCCACTGACCGGCCGCACCCGCACCGCCCGCGCGGGCTTCGTCTGCGCGGAGTGCGGCCACCAGGCCGCCCAGTGGGTGGGGCGTTGCCCCGCCTGCCAGGCGTGGGGCTCCCTTGCGCAGCAGTCGGTCCCGTCCGGGCGCGGGCCCCGCGTCGCGGCCGGCGCGCCGTCGGCACCCGCCCGCCGGATCGCCGACGTCGAGCTCGACTCGGCACGCGCGCGGCCGACCGGTGTCGACGAGCTCGACCGGGTCCTCGGCGGCGGACTCGTGCCCGGCGCGGTCGTCCTGCTGGCCGGTGAGCCGGGCGTCGGGAAGTCGACGCTCCTGCTCGAGGTCGCGGCGAAGGCGGCGCACCGCGGCCGGGTCCTCTACGTCACCGGCGAGGAGTCCGCGGGGCAGGTCCGGCTGCGCGCCGAACGCACCGGCGGCCTGCACGACGATCTCTACCTCGCGGCCGAGTCCGACCTCGGCGCGATCGTCGGCCACCTCGACGCCCTCGCGCCCGGCCTGCTGATCGTCGACTCGATCCAGACGATGTCCACATCGGACGTCGACGGCGGCGTCGGCGGCGTGACGCAGGTGCGCGCGGTGACCGTCGGGCTCACGGCGCTGGCCAAGGAGCGCGGGCTGCCGGTCGTGCTGGTCGGGCACGTCACCAAGGACGGTTCGATCGCCGGGCCACGGGTGCTCGAACATCTCGTCGACGTCGTGCTGGCGTTCGAGGGCGACAAGCAGTCCACGCTGCGCATGGTCCGCGGCGTCAAGAACCGCTTCGGGCCCGCCGACGAGGTCGGCTGCTTCGAGCTGCGCGACGAGGGCATCGTCGGGCTCGCCGACCCGTCGGGACTCTTCCTCGCCCGCTTCGGCGCCACCCGCGACGCGGTGGTCCCCGGGACGGCGGTCACCGTCGTCATGGACGGGCGCAGGCCGATGCTGGCCGAGGTGCAGGCGCTCGTCGCCGGCGCGAACATCCCGAGCCCGCGGCGGGCCGTCAGCGGGCTCGACAGCGCCCGGGTGGCGATGCTGCTCGCGGTCCTCGAACGCCGGGTCGGGGTGACGCTGCACGACGCGGAGGTCTACACCGCGACCGTCGGCGGGATGAAGGTGACCGAACCCGCCGCCGACCTCGCGCTGGCGCTCGCCGTCGTCTCCGCGAAGCGCGATCTCGCGCTGCCCCCCGACATGGTGCTGCTCGGCGAGATCGGGCTGGCGGGCGAGGTCCGGCGGGTCAACGGCGTCGGCCGGCGGCTCGCCGAGGCCGCCCGGCTCGGCTTCACGCAGGCGCTCGTGCCGCCCGACAGCGACGTCCGGTCCGTCGGGATGAAGGTGCAGGAGGTCGCGGACCTCGGGCAGGTCGTCCGCAGGCTGCGGCGGGACTGAGACCCCGGCCGCCGGTCCGGGCGCAACCCCATGGTCCTGCAGCGCCCGCGCGCCGACCGTGAGGTTGCGGCCAGCGGTCCGAGCGCAACCCCACGGTCGCGGGGAGCGGGTCGGACGACCGTGGGGTTGCGCTCGATATTGCGTCCCGGCCTCGGGGGCGGCCGGGTCAGGACGTCAGCAGGAACGGGGTCGGCGGGCTGATGAGGTCGTCGATGCGGGTGAGCAGCCGGTAGGCGCCGGCCGGGACGACCGTCCGCGGTGCCGCGCAGCCGGGGGTCGACGTGCGGCCCTGCCACGTCACCGAGAACGAGACCGGCTGGCCTGGTACGAGCGTGCGCAGGTCCGGCGTCGACGGGTTGGCGCAGTCGTTGCTCGACCAGAGGCGGTTCACCCCGTCGCCGCTCCACACGACGATCTCCAGCCGGCTGCCGTCGAGGTCGCGCACGCAGGGCTCGCCGCTCGTGTTCGTGACGACGACGCCGACGACCGGCTTGTCGCCGACCTTGTGGTCCGGCCGGTCGATCGTCGCCCCGACGCTGAGCATGTCGTTGGTGCACGGAACCGGTCCGGTCGGCGGCACGGTGGCGGGCGGGGACGGCTGCTGGTCACCGGGCGGGAGCGCCTCCGCGGCCGCGGCGGGCGAGGTCTCGACGCGGGACTCGTCGGTCACCGGGGCGGTGGACGGTGCGTCGGTCGGTGCGATCTGGGTGCCGGGGCCCGTCGTGACGCCGGTGCCGACCGTGGGATCGGCCGGGTCGGCGCCGGGGGCGACGAACGCCGTGGGGTCGCCGGGCGGCGCGGCGGGGAGGACGGACGTGGGCGCCTCGCTGCTCAGCGCCGCCTGGTTGGCCGCAAGGGCCGTCGGCTCGTCGCTCGTCGGCTCGGAGCGGCCGTGGACCAGCGCGGCGACCGTCAGCCCCAGCACCGCGAACAGCACGACGACCGATGCGAGAGCAACCCAGCGTCGCCGCCAGTAGACCGACGCGGGCAACGGTCCGGTCGGCTCCCACATGTGACGCAGAGTAGATCGATGATTACCAGCCGCAGCCGACGTCGTCCCGGCGTGGCGCCGTCCGGGACCCGGAAACCACCCGGCCGACTGACGTGGTTGCGCGTCACCGCGCGGCGCGCTTGACTCGTCGCGTGATGCGGATGCGGCTCCAGTTCTTCTGGCCGAGCCGCCGGGTCGTGCACTTCGACGAGTTCTGTCGCCCGGCCGCGTAGCGACCGCCCCTGCGGCGGCCGCTCGTGGCCTGCGCGCGCCCCGACCTACCGCGGGCGGCCGGCCCGCGACTTCGCTCACCAGGGAGAAACCGTCATGTCCGTGACCGACGAACTGCTCGCCAACAACGCGTCCTACGCCGAGACCTTCTCCGGCCCACTCCCCCTCCCGCCCGCGAAGGGCGTCGCCGTCGTCGCGTGCATGGACGCGCGCCTGGACGTGTACCGCGTCCTCGGGCTGGGCGAGGGCGAGGCGCACGTCATCCGCAACGCCGGCGGTGTCGTCACCGACGACGAGATCCGGTCGCTCGCGATCAGCCAGCGGCTGCTCGGCACGACCGAGATCATCCTGATCCACCACACCGACTGCGGCATGCTCACGTTCACCGACGACGACTTCAAGCGGTCGATCCAGGAGGAGACCGGCATCAAGCCGCCGTGGGCGCCGGAGTCGTTCGGCGACATCGACGAGGACGTCGTGCAGTCGATCGCCCGGATCAAGGCCAGCCCGTTCGTCCCGCACACGGAGTCGGTGCGCGGCTTCGTCTTCGACGTGGCGACCGGGAAGCTCAACGAGGTGGTCGGCTGACCGGTCCGCACGGACGACCGGCGGGTGGGTGGCACGATGCCCTCGTGCCACCGCCCGTCGCGCCGCCCCTCGCCGGGACGCTCGTCCCCTGGTACGCCGTCGCCGCCCGCGACCTGCCGTGGCGCCGCCCCGGCACGACGCCGTGGGGCGTCATGGTCAGCGAGTTCATGCTGCAGCAGACGCCCGTCGCCCGCGTCGAACCCGTCTGGCTGCGATGGATGGCCGACTGGCCGACGCCGTCCGCACTGGCCGCCGCGCCCAGGGCTGACGTGCTGCGCGCGTGGGGCAAGCTCGGCTACCCGCGGCGGGCGTTGCGGCTGCACGAGGCGGCGGCGACCATCGCGACCGTGCACGACGACATCGTCCCCGCCGACGTGGACGCTCTGGAGGCGCTGCCCGGCGTCGGGTCCTACACCGCACGCGCGGTCGCCGCGTTCGGCTACGGGCGGCGGTGCGCGGTCGTCGACACCAACGTGCGACGGGTCGTGGCCCGGGCCGTGCACGGCGCCGGCGACGCCGGGCCCGCCCGGGTACGGGCCGACCTCGCCGACGTCGAGGCGCTGCTGCCCGCCGACGAGGCCGAGGCCGCGACGTTCTCGATCGCGATGATGGAGCTCGGCGCGACGGTGTGCACCGCGCGGACCCCGCGCTGCGCCGCGTGCCCGGTCCGCGAGCGGTGCGCCTGGCTCGCCGCGGGGGCGCCCACCTACGACGGCCCGCGCCGCGCCCCCCAGGCCTTCGCGGGCACCGACCGGCAGGTCCGCGGCCGGCTGCTCGACGTCCTGCGCGGCGCGACCGGGCCCGTCGACCGCGCCGCGCTCGACCGGGCGTGGGCCGACGCCGCCCAGCGCGACCGCTGCCTCGACTCGCTGCTCGTCGACGGGCTGGCGGAGCAGCTCGACGACGGCCGCTTCGCCCTGCCGGCCTGAGCCCCGGGACCGACCGTGGCGCAGACCGTCCGCTTCCGCCTCGCCGACGACGCCGCCGACGAGCTGACGGGGTTGCGGGCGCGGCTCGTCGTCGCCGGGGTGCCGGTGCCGGTCGGGCGGCCCGCGGTCACGGTCGCCGCCGCGACGACGATCCCCTCGCCGGCCAGGGCGGCGCTGGCCACCGCGGTGCGGGTCCTCACCCTGCCCACGCTGTGGCTCACCAACCTCACCGCCGTCGCCGGGCGTGACGACCAGCTGGTGCTCGCCGCCGTCGTCGACACCGAGCTGCTGGCCGTGCACGACGCCGTGCACGACGTGCTGGCGGGCAAGGTCCGGGGGCCCGTCGCGACCTACCTGCCCGGCTCCTGGGTCCCGCACTGCGTCCTGGCGACCCGCGACCCCGCGACCGCCTTCACGACGCTGCACCCCCTGCGCCCCGTCCGCGCCGCGGTGACGGCCCTGGAGGTCGCCGACACCCGCACCGGCGAGGCCGCCCCCCTGTGAGGCGCCGCTCGCCCGGTGACGCGCCGCTCCCCGGGTGAGGCGCCGCCCCCCGGGCGAGGCGCCGCCCCCCGGGCGAGGCGCCGCTCCCCCGGATTGCAGGAACGGCACTTTCCCGCAGCCCAGTTGCGGGAAAGTGCCGTTCCTGCAGAAGAGCGGAGCGGACGGGCGGGGCGGCGGAGCGGACGGGCGGGGCAGCGGAGCGGGTGGGTGGGCGGAGCGGGCGGGTGGGCGAAGCGGGTGGTGGGTCAGGTCGGGTTGCGGAGGGCGGCCGTCGTCGACAGGAAGCCCTCGACGGCGAGGCGGAAGGCGTCGGGGGCAGAGGCGTGCACCAGATGCCCGGTGCCGGGCAGGGTGACGAGCCGCGCGTAGGGGCCGAACCTGTTGCCGCGCAACGCTTCGATCATTTTCTCCGACTGCCCGCGGGGGACGATGCCCTCGGCCGCCGCCAGGAGCAGCACCGGCGCACGGACGGCGGCGAGCGCGTCCCAGTGGTGCTGCCGCGTCCACTCGGCGGCGATCGCGACGGCGTTGTCGACCCGGCAGAGCAGGTGGTAGCCGTCGGCACGCTCCTCGACGCACTCGGCCATGTAGTCGCCGAACTCGGGGCGCGGGTGCCCGAAGGTCCGGCGCACCTGCGCGAGCGACTCGAACGGCTGCGGCACCGCCCCGAACCAGGCGCGGGCGTCGGCGAGCGCGCCGTCGGGTGCGCCGGTGAGGTCGACGGCCATGTCCTCGACGACGACGGCCTGCACCAGATCGGGGCGGCTCGCGGCCAGCGCGAGGGCGTGCAACCCGCCCATCGAGTGTCCGACGACGATCGCCGGGCCGCCGCCCAGCTGCTCCAGCACCTCGGCGGCGTCGGTGGCCATCCGCTCCGTGCTCCACGGCCCGGCGGCCTGGGAGCGGCCGTGGCCACGGGCGTCGACACCGACGACCCGGCCGTGCGCGGACAGCCAGCCCACTGCGGGCCACCACGTCGTCGCGCGACCCATGAGCCCGTGCAGCAGCAGCACCGGGGTACCCCGGCCCCCGAACTCGACGACGGCGAGGTACACGCCGTCGGAGGTCCGCACCGAACGCCGCACCCGCGCAAACTAACCTGAAGTGCATGACCGTCGTGAAGATCAACGCGATCGAAGTACCCGAAGGATCGGGCCCGGAGCTGGAGAAGCGGTTCGCCCACCGCAAGCACGCGGTCGACAACCAGCCCGGGTTCATCTCCTTCGAGCTGATGCGCCCGGTGTCGGGTGACAACCGCTACTTCGTCGTCACCCGGTGGGAGTCGGACGAGGCCTTCCAGGCCTGGCGCAACGGCCCGGCCATGCAGGCGCACGGCGGCGGCGCGCAGGCGCCGACGGCGTCGGGGCAGCCGGTGTCGACGGGTGCGTCGCTGCTGGAGTTCGAGGTCGTCGACCTGGACGCCGACTGAGCGCGGACCTCCGACGCGCCGCCGAACTCGTCGACGGCGCCGGCGCGCTGCTCGTGTGCGCCGGCGCCGGGATGGGCGTCGACTCCGGGCTGCCCGACTTCCGAGGACCCGAGGGTTTCTGGCGCGCCTACCCGCCCTATCGCGCCCTCGGGCTGCGGTTCGAGGAGCTGGCCGACCCGGTCCACTTCGCCGACGACCCGGCGCTCGCGTGGGGCTTCTACGGCCATCGACTGTCGCTCTACCGGGTGACGACGCCGCACACCGGGTTCGCCGTGCTCCGCCGCTGGGCGGACCGCGTCCCGACGCGCGTGTTCACCTCGAACGTCGACGGGCAGTTCCAGAAGGCCGGGTTCGCGCCGTCGACCGTCGCGGAGTGCCACGGCTCGATCCACCACCTGCAGTGTCTCGCCGGATGCGGGCAGCCGGTGTGGCCGGCCGACGGGGTCGAGGTCGACGTCGACCCGACGACGATGCGCGCCCGAGGCCCGCTCCCGGCGTGCCCGGGCTGTGGCGGTCTCGGCCGGCCGGCGATCCTGATGTTCGGCGACTGGTCGTGGGACGACTCGCAGGCCCGGCCGCAGCTCGAGGAGCACGTCGTGTGGGTACGGACCCACCGGAGCAGGCTCGTCGTCGTCGAGATCGGGGCGGGGACCGCGGTGCCGACGGTGCGCCGCCAGGCCGAGCTGGCGACCGCGGCGACGGGCGCGCTGATCAGGATCAACGTCCGTGAGCCGCAGGTGCGCCACGGTCGCGGGATCGGACTCGCGCTGCCCGCAGCCGAAGCGCTGGAGGCGCTGGACGCGGCACGTGAGCGGCGATCGTCGCGATAGCGACCATCGCTGCACACAGTCGTGTTGCCGGTGCGCATCCCGTAGTTGCGGGCTATCCATGGGGATAGGAACGCAGACGAGGATCGCGATAAGGGTTGCCTGACCGGGCGGAGCGCGCGACGATGGCGCTGATGACGAGCAACTCGGTCGAGACGGACCTGCGCGGCGCGCATCCGCTGGCGCCCGCAGTGCCGTTGCTCCGCGACACGTTGCTCGGCATCGCCGACGAGGCGACGCACACGATGATCGTCACGGACGAGAACGGGCGCATCCTCTGGCGCGACGGCGAGCGCGAGGTGCCGCACGCGGACGGCCGAACCGGGCTCGTCGGCACCCTCCACGCGTGGACCTGCGCCGCCGCACCCATCCACGAGCCCGAGGACGGCCGGCTGATCGGAGTCGTCGACGTCACGGGCATGGGCGCCACGTTCCATCCGACGACGCTCATGCTCACCGCGGCCGCCGCCCGGTTGGCGGAGAACCAGCTGGCGACGCTGGCAGCGGCGCGCGACGAGCGGATGCGCGCCCGTCACCTCGCGCGGCTCGTCCAGCTGCGCGACGAACCGGGCGCGCTGCTCACCCCGGCGGGCCGGGTGCTCGCCGCCCAGCCGCTCGGCTGGCTGCCCGACCGGATCGACCTGCCGGAGCCCTCGGGTGCGGCCCTGTGCCTGGGCCTGCTCGGCGAGGCCGTGCTGGAACCGCTCACCGAGGGCTGGCTGCTGCGGCTGCGCCGACCGGGGAGCGGCGCCCGCCTCACCACGCTCTCGCGGACGGACGCCACCCACCGCGGGCACTGACCACGCCGCCGAGACCCGGGGGGTCGGGACGGCGAAGGGGCCGGTCCTCGCGGACCGGCCCCTTCGTCGTGCCTGCTACCCGTCAGTCGTCGGTCTTGGCCAGGTCGACGGGCGGGGCGTCGGGAACGAGCGCCGCCGGGCGGGCCTCACCACGGAAGGTGAAGTGCGCCTTGTCGTCGGCCGCCCGCGACCCCTCGGGGGCGTCGGGGTCGAGGCCCTCGACGTCGACCAGCACGATCTGACCCGGCTCGACCTCGCCGAACAGGATCTTCTCGGACAGCTGGTCCTCGATCTCGCGCTGGATGGTCCGGCGCAGCGGCCGGGCGCCCAGCACGGGGTCGAAACCACGGCGTGCGAGCAGCGACTTGGCGGCGGGCGTGAGCTCGATGCCCATGTCCTTGTTCGCCAGCTGCGCCTCGACGCGCGTGATCATGAGGTCGACCATCGTGATGATCTGCTCTTCGGTGAGCTGGTGGAACACGATGATGTCGTCGATACGGTTGAGGAACTCCGGCCTGAAGTGCTTCTTCAGCTCGTCGTGGACCTTCGTCTTCATCCGCTCGTAGTTCGACGCCTCGTCGTTGCTCTGCGCGAAGCCGAGCCCGACCGCCTTCGAGATGTCCTGGGTGCCCAGGTTCGAGGTGAAGATGATGACGGTGTTCTTGAAGTCCACCGTCCGGCCCTGGCCGTCGGTGAGCCGGCCGTCCTCGAGCACCTGCAGGAGGGTGTTGTAGACCTCCTGGTGCGCCTTCTCGATCTCGTCGAACAGCACGACCGAGAACGGCTTGCGCCGCACCTTCTCGGTGAGCTGGCCGCCCTCCTCGTAGCCCACGTACCCGGGAGGGGCACCGAAGAGCCGCGAGGCGGTGTAGCGGTCGTGGAACTCACCCATGTCGATCTGGATGAGCGCGTCGTCCTCGCCGAACAGGAAGTTCGCGAGCGCCTTGGACAGCTCCGTCTTACCGACGCCGGACGGGCCGGCGAAGATGAACGAGCCGGACGGGCGCTTCGGGTCCTTCAGGCCGGCACGCGTGCGGCGGATCGCCTGGGAGACGGCCTTGACGGCGTCTTCCTGGCCGATGATCCGCTTGTGCAGCTCGTCCTCCATGCGGAGCAGACGCGTGGTCTCCTCCTCGGTGAGCTTGAACACGGGGATGCCGGTCCAGTTGGCCAGGACCTCGGCGATCTGCTCGTCGTCGACCTCGGCGACGACGTCCAGGTCGCCCGACTTCCACTGCTTCTCACGCTCCGACTTCTGCCCGAGCAGCTGCTTCTCGGTGTCGCGCAGCGACGCGGCCCGCTCGAAGTCCTGCGCGTCGATCGCCGACTCCTTGTCGCGGCGCACGCCGGCGATCTTCTCGTCGAACTCCCGCAGGTCCGGCGGCGCCGTCATGCGACGGATGCGCATCCGGGCCCCGGCCTCGTCGATCAGGTCGATCGCCTTGTCGGGCAGGAAGCGGTCGGAGATGTACCGGTCGGCCAGCGTGGCCGCGGCGACGAGCGCCGGGTCGGTGATGGTGACCCGGTGGTGCGCCTCGTAGCGGTCGCGAAGGCCCTTGAGGATCTCGATGGTGTGCGTGACGCTCGGCTCGCCCACCTGGATCGGCTGGAAGCGGCGCTCCAGCGCGGGGTCCTTCTCGACGTACTTGCGGTACTCGTCGAGCGTGGTGGCGCCGATCGTCTGCAGCTCGCCGCGGGCCAGCATCGGCTTGAGGATGCTCGCCGCGTCGATCGCGCCCTCGGCGGCGCCCGCACCGACGAGGGTGTGGATCTCGTCGATGAACAGGATGATGTCGCCGCGCGTGCGGATCTCCTTGAGCACCTTCTTCAGGCGCTCCTCGAAGTCACCGCGGTAGCGCGAGCCCGCGACCAGCGATCCCAGGTCGAGGGTGTAGAGCTGCTTGTCCTTGAGCGTCTCGGGCACCTCGCCCTTGACGATGCCCTGGGCCAGGCCCTCGACGACGGCGGTCTTGCCGACGCCGGGCTCGCCGATCAGGACGGGGTTGTTCTTGGTCCTCCGGGAGAGGACCTGCATGACCCGCTCGATCTCCTTCTCCCGGCCGATGACCGGGTCCAGCTTGCCCTCGCGGGCCTGCTGGGTGAGGTTGCGACCGAACTGGTCGAGGACGAGGGAGGACGACGGGGTGCCCTCGCCGCGGCCCGCGGAGGCCTCGGCGGGCTCCTTGCCCTGGTAGCCGGACAGCAGCTGGAGAACCTGCTGCCGGACCCGGTTGAGGTCGGCTCCCAGCTTGACCAGCACCTGCGCCGCGACGCCCTCGCCCTCGCGGATCAGGCCGAGCAGGATGTGCTCGGTGCCGATGTAGTTGTGGCCGAGCTGCAGCGCCTCGCGCAGCGAGAGCTCCAGGACCTTCTTCGCCCGAGGCGTGAACGGGATGTGCCCCGACGGTGCCTGCTGCCCCTGGCCGATGATCTCCTCGACCTGCTGGCGGACACCCTCCAGAGCGATCCCGAGCGACTCGAGCGCCTTTGCGGCGACACCCTCACCCTCGTGGATCAGGCCAAGGAGGATGTGCTCGGTCCCGATGTAGTTGTGGTTGAGCATCCTGGCCTCTTCCTGGGCCAGGACGACAACGCGCCGTGCACGGTCGGTGAACCTCTCGAACATTCGCACTCCTTGCCTGCTGCGCCCACACATGCGGCGCGCCCAGCATCCCTGTGACACTGCGCCGCGGACGCCCCATACCACTGTATCGGTCGGACGGGTCCCACCGCCTCCGTGCGCCCACATGACGATGCGCCCGTCACAACGCGCGCCGCCCCCCGCACGATTCCCGTCGGTGGGGTGAACGCTGTGGTCAGCGGCCCTCGGCGCCGCCCCGGACGGCCGCCGCGGCGGCTCCGTCGCCGGTCTGCTCGGCCGCCCGCTCGGCTGCCTTGTCGGCGCGGAAGCCGTCCTCGTCGCGACCTCGCCGCCAGTATCCGGAGACCGAGAGGGCGTCGCGCGGGACGCCGCGGTCGCCGAGCAGGTGCCGACGCAGGCCACGCACCGCGGCCGCCTCGCCGTGGACGAACGCGTGCACGTCGCCCACCGGGAACTCCAGCGCCGCGACGGCGTCGAGCAGCTGGGTCGCCGCGGCCTCGCCCACGTCCCCGGTCGCCCGCAGGTCGGCACGGTGCAGCCAGGTTGCGCGCACGTCGGCCGCGGTGTGCCAGTCCTGGTGGTCGGCGGGTCCGTCGACCTGCAGGACGGCGAGCGCCGTCGCGCCCGCGGGCAGCCGTTCGAGTGCGGCGCCGATCGCGGGCAGCGCCGCGTCGTCGCCGACGAGCAGGTGCCAGTCCGCCGCGGGGTTCGGGGCGTAGGCGCCGCCGGGACCCAGCAGCCGCAGCAGGTCGCCCGGCCGGGCGGCGGCGGCCCACGGACCGGCCACACCCGAGTCGCCGTGGTGCACGAAGTCGATCGTCAGCTCGCCCGCGTCGTGGTCGAGCCGGCGGACGGTGTACGTCCGGATCCGGGGCCACTGCTCGCGCGGGAGCTCGCGCCGGATCGCCTCGACGTCGAACGGCTCCGGGTACTCGACGCCGGGCGGGGTGAACAGGAGCTTGACGTAGCGGTCGGTGTACCCGGTGTCCGGGAAGCGCGCGAGCTCGTCGCCACCCAGGACCACACGGATCATGTGCGGGCCGAGGGGCTCGGTCCGCAGGACTTCCAGACTCGTCGCCGTGCGGGCCATCGGCTCTCCCCTCCGTCGGAGTCCGTCCGGCGAACGCCGACGGTAAGGCCACCCTAACCCCGACGCCGCCCCCGCGCCCCCGCGCGGGGCGGCGAACCCCGGCGCCGACCGCGACGCGGCGCCGCGTTCCACGACCGAAAAGCGTCCCCGACGACGAACGGGGCCGATCACATCGATCGGCCCCGTTCGTTTCGACGTCTCCGCCGCGTTCAGTTCTCCTGGTGGTAAGCCTCGAGCACCTCGGCCGGGATACGGCCCCGGTCCGACACCTTCATTCCCCGCTTCCGGGCCCAATCCCGAATTGCCTGGTTCTGCTCGCGGTCCACGGACTGGCGCCGATTCGACGGCGCCGAGCCCGCCGAGGCGCGACGACGCCCACCGGCACGGCGGGCCGCGGCCACATAGGTCGCGAGCGCGTCCCGCAGCTTTCCGGCATTGGACTCGGACAAGTCGATCTCGTACGTCTTGCCGTCGATCCCGAACTCGACCGTCTCGTCGGCCGCCTTACCGTCCAGGTCGTCGATCAGTCTGATCTCACGGATCTGCGCCACCGCCGCAGCCTCCATTCTCACAACGCTGAGCTCTTACAACTGCGGCGACGCCGCTAAAGCGAGACTATATGCATTCCGCAAGCGGTGTCGACCCGGGTTCACCGAAGCGGGAAGGCCGAAAGTCCCACTCCGGCGGCCGCGTCACTCGGAACGGACGAGCGGGAACAGAATCGTCTCGCGAATGCCGAGGCCGGTGAGCGTCATCAGAAGACGGTCGACGCCCATCCCCATACCCCCCGTGGGCGGCATGCCGTACTCCATGGCCCGCAGGAAGTCCTCGTCCAGCTGCATCGCCTCGGGGTCGCCCGCCGCCGCCAGCAGCGACTGCCGGTAGAGGCGCTCCCGCTGTTCCACGGGATCGACGAGTTCGGAGTAGGCGGTGGCCAGCTCCGTTCCGAAAACGATGAGGTCCCAGGCCTCGGCGAGCCTCGGGTCGTCGCGGTGCTGCCGGGTGAGTGGCCGGACCTCGACCGGGTAGTCGCGCACGAACGTCGGTTCCACGAGCGTGTGCTCGACGAGCTTCTCGAACAGTTCCAGGACGATCTCGCCGGCCGACCAGGAATCCTTCAACTCGACGTCGTGTTCCGCGGCGATCTTACGCAGAGTTTCGGCAGAGGTGTCGATGGTCACCTCTCGACCGACCGCCTCGGCCACGGATGCGTGAAGCGTGACGCTGCGCCACGGGACCCCGAGATCGTGCTCGGAACCGTCGGCGCGCCGCACGACCGTCGAACCGAAGACGGCCCTGGCGCTTTCCAGGATCAGCTCACGCGTGAGTTCGGCCATGTCGTCGTAGGTGGCATAGGCCTGGTAGGCCTCCAGCATCGCGAACTCGGGCGAGTGCGTCGAGTCGATGCCCTCGTTACGGAAAACACGATTCAGCTCGAACACGCGCTCGATCCCGCCGACGACGGCCCGCTTCAAGTAGAGCTCCGGCGCGATCCGCAGGTAGAGATCCTGGCTCAGCGCATTCGAGCGGGTCACGAACGGACGGGCCGTCGCGCCGCCGTGCAGCACCTGCAGCATCGGCGTCTCGACCTCGATGTAGCCGCGCTCCTCGAAGACCCGCCGCAGCGTCCGCAGCACCGTCGAGCGGGCGCGCACCATCTCGCGGGCCCGTGGCCGCATGATGAGGTCGACGTAGCGCTGGCGCACCCGCGTCTCCTCCGAGAGCTCGCGGTGCGCGACGGGCAGCGGGCGGACGGCCTTGGCGAGCATCCGCCAGGTGTCGGCCGACACCGAGAGCTCGCCGCGGCGGGAGGTGATGACCTCCCCCTCGACGAGCACGAGGTCGCCGAGGTCGACCATCGCCTTCCACTGCGCCAGCGACTCCTCCCCGACGTCGGCCAGGCTGAGCATCGCCTGCAGCTCGGTGCCGTCGCCCTCGCGCAACGTCGCGAAGCAGAGCTTGCCGGTGTTGCGCTGGAAGACGACGCGCCCCGCGACGGCCACCTTGTCGCCGGTCGCGGTGTCGGGCTCGAGATCGGGATGCGCGTCGCGGACCTCACGCAACGTGTGCGTGCGGCCGACCTCGACCGGGTACGGGTCGATCCCCTGCTCGAGCAGCTCCGCCCGCTTCGCCCGGCGGACCCGGAGCTGCTCGGGAAGGTCGTCGTCGGCGGGTGTGGAGTGCTCGTCGGTCACGCCGAGCAAGCGTAGACATGTGTCCGACGCCCGCTGCCATCGGTGCTGGTCGCGTCCGGACGGATCGCCTGCCCCACCTCCCGCGCGCGGCGTGCGGCGCGTCCCGTTGGTTCGTCGCCGAACCGAACGCGGCACGGTCGGGCTGCGGCGCGGGCCTACCGCGAGGGCCGCCCGGAGGCCGGGCCCGCGGGCACCGGGTGTGCGGCGCCGACGGTCCCGACCGTGGTCCGGAGGTTGCGCAGGTAGGTCAGGCGCAGACCGAGCAGCGTCAGATCGGGGACGTACTCGGTGATGGTCCGCGAGACGCCGTCCATGAGCGGGGCGAGACCGCCCGTGGCGAGCACCGTCACCGGGCCGGCCTTCGGGCCCATCTCGGCGATGATCGCCTGCACCAGCCCGTCGACCTGTCCGGCCGACCCGAACAGCACACCGGACTGCAGGCACTCGACGGTGTTCTTCCCGATCACCGCGCGCGGGCGGACCAGCTCGACGGTCCGCAGCGCCGCGGCCCGCGTGGCCAGCGCCTCCATCGAGATCTCGATCCCGGGAGCGAGCGCGCCGCCGAGGAACTCCCCGCGCGCGGAGACGACGTCGATGTTCGTCGACGTCCCGAAGTCGACGACGACGCACGCCGTCCCGAAGATGCGGTGCGCCGCGAGCGTGTTGACGACGCGGTCGGCGCCGACCTCACGCGGGTTGTCGACGAGGAGCGGCACCCCGGTGCGCACCCCCGGGCCGACGACGACCGTCGGCATCCGCCCGCCGCGCCGCTCCAGCATCAGCCGCAGCTCGCGCAGCAGCGACGGCACCGTCGAGAGCGCGGCGACGCCCGAGACCGCCGCGGCCCGCTCGCCGAGCAGGCCGTTGATCGCCACCTCCAGCTCGTCGGCGGTCATCCGCGCGTCGGTGCGCATCCGCCAGTCACGGACGAGCGGCGGTCGCGGGTCGGGCTCGCTGCCGTCGTCGACGACCGGGGTGTCGTCGTAGAGACCGAGCGCGACCTGCGTGTTGCCGACGTCGATGCAGAGCAGCACCGGCGTCAGGCCGAGCGCATCCGGGTCACCGAGCCGGACACGAGGCCCGACCCGGCGGGGGCGTGCCCCGGGTCGTCGCCGATCTCGGCGACCCGGTTGCGGCCGTCGACGAACACGACGCGCGGGTCGTACGCGGCGAGCTCGGCGGCGTCGTACTGACCGTAGGAGATCAGGATGACCAGGTCGCCGGGGTGCACGAGATGCGCGGCGGCGCCGTTGATCCCGATGACGCCGGAGCCGCGCTCGCCGGGGATCACGTAGGTCTCCAGCCGGGCGCCGTTGGTGATGTCGACGATCGCGACCTGCTCGCCCTCGAGCAGGTCGGCGGCCTCCATCAGGTCGAGGTCGACGGTCACCGATCCGACGTAGTGCAGGTCGGCCTGCGTCACCGTGGCACGGTGGATCTTGGACTTCATCATCGTGCGGTACATGGTGGCCTCCGAGCTACAGCTGGACCGGGACGTTGTCGATCAGGCGGGTGGTGCCCAGACGGGCGGCGACGAGCAGCCGGGCACGGCCGGTCGCGGGCGTCGGGCCGAGCTCCGGGTCGCGCAGCTCCAGGTACTCGACGTCGAGTGCCGGCTCGGCGGCCAGCACGTCACGGGCCCGGGCGAGCACGGCGTCGGCGCCGCGTGCCGAGACCGCCGCGCCCTCGGTCAGGGCCTTCTGCAGCAACGGCGCGAGGGTGCGCTGCTCGTCGGACAGATAGGCGTTGCGCGACGACAGCGCCAACCCGTCGGGCTCCCGCACGGTCGGGACGCCGACGATCGAGAGCGGGAAGTTCAGGTCGCGGACCATCTTCTGCAGCAGCACGAGCTGCTGGTAGTCCTTCTCCCCGAAGATCGCGATCTCCGGCGCGACGATCTGGAACAGCTTGCCGACCACCGTCAGCACGCCCTCGAAGTGACCGGGGCGGATCGCGCCCTCGAGCTCGTCGGCGAGCGGGCCGGGCACGATGCGGGTCTGCGCACCCGGCGGGTACATGTCGTCGACCGACGGGACGAACGCGAGCTCGACGCCCTCCTCGCGCAGCACCTCGAGGTCGGCCTCCAGCGGCCGCGGATAGCGCGAGAGATCCTCGTTCGGCCCGAACTGCAGCGGGTTGACGAAGATCGACACCGCGGTCACGGTCGAGCCCGGGAGCAGCCGGGCGTGCCGGATCAGCTCGCGGTGCCCGTCGTGCAGGGCGCCCATCGTCGGGACCAGTGCGACGCGGCGGCCCGCGCCCCGCAGGGCCCGCGAGACGGCGTGCACCTCGGCGGGCACACGGTGGACGGTGAGTTCGCCCGCGCGGTAGCCGCCCGTGGTCCGGGCAACGCTGGTCATCGGTCCTCCCGCAGGGTGGTGAGCACGTCGTCGGCGGCCTGCTCGGCGAGCAGCCCCGCGGCGGTGGCGCGGTGCGCGGTGCGCGCGGCCAGCGTCCGGTAGGTGCGCGCGAGCTCGGGATCGGCGGCGTCGAGCTCGCGCAGGTGGGTGGCGACGGTGCCGACGTCCCCGCGCGCGACGGGCCCGGTCAGCGCACGGTCACCGTGGCGCAGCGCGTTGTCCAGCGCCGCCGAGAGCAGCGGCCCGATCAGCCGCTCGGCCGGCCGGATGCCGACCTTCTCGAGCAGGTCGGTGGCGTCGCGCACCAGGGTGACCAGGTGGTTCGCGCCATGGGCGAGCGCGGCGTGGTAGAGCGGCCGGGCGGCCTCGGGCACCCGCACGGGCTCGGCCGTCATCTCGACGACGAGCGCCTCGCCCACGTTCCAGGCCGCCTCGTCGTGTTCCGGGGCGGTGACACCGAAGCAGCACGACGTCAGCCGCTGCACGTCCTCGACGCGGCCGGTGAACGTCATGGCCGGGTGCAGGGCCAGCGGCAGGACGCCGTGCTCGACGGCCGGGTCCAGCACCGCCACGCCGTGCGCACCCGAGGTGTGCACGACGATCTGGCCCGGCCGGAAGCAACCCGCGGCGGCGAGACCGCGGACGAGGCCGGGCAGCACGTCGTCGGGGACGGCGAGCAGCGCGAGGTCGGAGCGGGAGACGACCTCGTCGGGCGGGAGCAGCGGGACGTCGGGCAGCAGTGTCTGCGCGCGGGCGACGGACGCCCGCGAGACGCCTGAGGTCGCGACGACGTGGTGTCCCGCGGCGGCCAGTGCGGCACCGACGACGGAACCCACCCGGCCCGCGGACACGACGCCCACGGCGAGCCGCGCAGGCCTGCCTGCACTCATCACGCACTCCTCGCTCGTTCCAGTCCCGGTCGCGGGTACCAGACGAGTTGTCGGCTACGGCTGACGACGTGCACAGGTTAGACGCGCCCCGGCCCCCGGATGACGCCCGCGTGAGCCGCTTCACGAGCGGCGTCGGCCACCCCCGTCGCGACGCCCCCGCGACCGGCAGGTGAACCGGTCCGCCTGGTCAGGGGTCGCTCACGGGCGGTGGCTCGGGGGCGGACCGCCGTGACCGGGCGGCGGGCCGTAGCCCGGGCGCGGGCCGTAGCCGGGGGGCGGCGGGCCGGGGCGGGGTCCGTAGCCGGGACCGGGGCCCTGGGCGGGCCACGGCGGCGGCGTCGGAGCCGGCGCCGGCCGGCCGCCCGGCGCGACCATGATCGTCGGCGGTTCCCAGCCCGGCGGGGGCGCCTGCTTCCAGGCCGCGGAGAGCGCGTCGGGCATGCCGAGCGCCTTGGCCCGGGCCTTCTTGAGCAGCAGCAGCATCTCGTCGTTGCGCTGCTGGGCTCGCTGCTGGACCGCGCCGCGGGCGATCCGGGCCCGCATGAACGCCATCTCGGTGACGGCCGCCTGGTACTCGGCGACGGCCCGCGCCGCGGCGGGACCCGACCGGCTGCGCACCGCCCGCCGCCACCCGCGCCTGCCGGCCAGGCTGGCCAGCAGCTCGACCTCGCTCTGCGCGATCCAGCCCGCCGCCGCGAAGCCCGGCAGCTGGTCGGCGACCGTGCGCTGCTCACGGCGTCGTTGCCAGATGATGAGCACGATCGTCGCGACGAACACCGGCAGCATGATCGCGACGTAGACCGTGACGAACGTGCCGCTGCCGCCGAGGGTCGCCGAGCCGTTCCAGAGCGCGTGCAGCGCGACCGCGCACAGGTAGCCGCCGAGCACCCAGAGGACCCGGGTGCCGACCCGGCGCGAGCCAGCCGCGAGCCCCACGGCGATGCCGGTCATCGACGTGAACAGCGGGTGCGCGAACGGGGAGAACACCCCGCGCAGCACCAGCACCGTCAGCACGCTGCCGGTCTCGGTGCCCACACCCTCGGCGAAGGCGCGGCCCATGTAGAGGATGTTCTCGGTGAACGCGAACCCGGCCGCGACCAGCCCCGCGTACACGATGCCGTCGACGATGCCGTCGATCTCGCGGCGCATGAAGACCAGCAACCCGACGAGGAACAGGCCCTTCACGGCCTCCTCGACGAAGGGCGCGATGGCCACCGCACCCAGCACGTCGCCGGTGCCGCGGCCGAGCAGGTCGTCGGCCGCGAGCGCGGCGCTGCTGTTGATGAGCAGGGCCGACAGCGCGGCGAAGCCCGCGCCCCACAGGAACGCGAGCTGCAGCAGCCGCGGCGGCTCGGGCTCCCACCGGTCGACCCACAGGAACGCCGCGACGACCGGCCCGACCGGCAGCAGCGCGCAGATCGCGCCGACGAACACCGCCCCGACGCCGATCCGGGCGGCGACGACACCCACGACGACGAGCCCGCAGATCGCCAGCACGACGAGGCCGATGACCGGCGCGAGAACCACCCGGCGATGGCGTTGCCGGGTGGGGATGGCGACGGTCTGCGTCATGGCCCCCCAGCCTACGGGGCGATCACGAGGCGCCGCGGAGGGTCAGCGCCCGGCGCCCGGGCCGCGGCCGGCCTCCTCGTCGCGCGGGTCGTCGGGGGTGCGGCAGCAGCGTTCCAGCCACAGCCCGCCCGCGACGAGCACCAGCGCGCTGACCAGCCCGACCCCGGCCGCGCGGGCGTCGGACCCCGCGGCGACGACGTCGCCGACCATCGGCAGCACGTAGACCAGCAGGCCGGCCCACAGCCCGGCCACGACCGCCCCGCCCAGCGACGACGCCTTGGCCACGATCACCGCCCGGGCCGCGGCGAGCGCCTCCACCGGACGGGTTCCCGGCCGATGCTCGATCCGGGCGCGCAGCAGGTTGCCCGCGACGACCTCGACGATGCCGAGCACCGCCAGCGTGATCCCCGCCGTGAGCGGGAACGTCGGCAGCGCGGAGTAGGTGAACCGGACGAGCAGGTGCGCCACGACGGCCGCGACCAGCCCGGCGATCACCAGGTCGCGCGGGCGGGTCGGGGTCATCTCGCGTCGCTGCCCACGACGAGCGGCAGGTCGTCGCGACGGCGGACGTCGGCGATCTCGCCGGCCGGCAACGCGTCGAGGAGGGTGCGGACCGGACCGCGCCCGGCCAGCACCGCGCCCGGGTCGACGTCGAGCCAGGGGACGAGCACCGTGGCGCGCTCGGACGTGCCGGGATGCGGCAGCACCAGCTCGGGATCGTCGCTGATCACGTCGGCGCCGTCGGCGGTGACCGCGACGACGTCGACGTCGAGCGTGCGCGGGCCCCACCGCTGCTCACGGACCCGGTGCGCCGCCTGCTCCAACCGCTGCCCACGGCGCAGCCAGCCCCAGGCGTCGGTCCCCGGGTCGTCGACGACGATCACGGCGTTGAGGAAGTCGGGCTGCTCGATCCCGCCCCACGGCGCCGTCTCGTAGACCGGGGAGGCGGCGACGAGCACGTCGGCCATGTCGTCGACGACCGCGCGCAGGTGCGCGATCCGGTCGCCGAGGTTGGAGCCGAGGCTCAGCACGGCCCGGGTCATGCGGGCACGATCCGTCCGCGGTTGTCGTGGGCCTTCCGCGACCGCCGTGCCACGACCGCGACGTCGGCGAACTCCAGCGGGATGGGCGCCTGCGGCTTGTGGATCGTCACCTCCACGGCCTGCAGCCGCGCGTCGAAGTCCATGAGGTCGTCGGCGACCCGGGCGGAGACGGTCTCGATGAGGTCGCACGCCTCGCCGCCGACGATCGCCGCCGCGCGCTGGGCGAGCGCGCCGTAGTCGAGGGTGTCGGCCAGGTCGTCGGAAGCGGCCGCCGGTGCGAGGTCCACCCAGGCCGTGACGTCGACGACGAAGTCCTGCCCGTCGCGACGCTCGTGGTCGAACACCCCGTGGTTGCCGCGGACCCGCAGCCCCCGCAGCTCGATGCGGTCGGTCACCTGCTCGTCCTTCCTGCGCGATCGGGCGCCGCGCCGAGCCGCCACGCGCGCGCGACGGCGATCGCGTCGACCGACGACGCGACGTCGTGCACCCGGACCCCCCACACACCCGCCTGCGCCGCCAGCGCGGTGACGGCAGCGCCCGCGACCTCCCGGCCGGCAGGCGGCCGGACGCCGTCCGGTCCGCCGAGCAACGTGCCGAGGAACCGCTTGCGCGAGGCCCCGACCAGGACGGGGAAGCCCAGCTCGACGAACACGTCGAGCCGGTGCAGCAGCGCCCAGTTGTGGTCGCCGGTCTTGGCGAAGCCCAGGCCGGGGTCGAGCACGATGCAGGCCGGGTCGACCCCGGCGAGCACGGCCGCGTCGACCCGCGCGACGAGCTCGTCGCGGACCTCGGCGACGACGTCGTCGTAGCGCGCGAGATCGTCCATCCGGTCGCTGTGGCCGCGCCAGTGCATGAGGATCCACGGCACCCGGGCCTGCGCGACGACCGAGGCCATCCGCGCGTCGGCCATCCCGCCCGACACGTCGTTGACGACGTCGGCGCCCGCCTCCAGCGCCGCCTCGGCCACCTCGGCGCGGGTGGTGTCGATGCTGACCGGCACGCCGTGCCCGGCGAGCTCCCGGACGACCGGCACGACGCGGCGCCGCTCCTCGTCGACCGAGACGCGGTGCGCGCCCGGCCGCGTCGACTCGCCGCCGACGTCGACCATGTCCGCCCCCGCCTCGCGCAGCGCGATGCCGTGGGCGACGGCGGCATCGGGGTCGAGGAAGCGCCCGCCGTCGGAGAAGGAGTCCGGCGTGACGTTGAGGATGCCCAGGACCGCGCACCGTCCCGGCTGCGGCAGGTCCCCCGCCACGGGTCAGCCGCTCCGGATCAGCGACATCGCCTCGGCCCGCGACGTCGACGACGTCGAGAACAGGCCGCGCACCGCCGACGTCGTCGTGCGCGAGCCCGGTTTGCGCACGCCGCGCATCGCCATGCAGAGGTGCTCGGCGTCGATCACGACGATGACCCCGCGCGGCTCGAGCTTGCGCACGAGCGCGTCGGCCACCTGCCCGGTGAGCCGCTCCTGCACCTGCGGGCGGCGCGCGTAGTTCTCGACGACGCGGGCGATCTTCGACAGGCCCGTGACGCGACCGGTGACGTTGGGGATGTACCCCACGTGCGCGACGCCGTGGAACGGCACGAGGTGGTGCTCGCACGTCGAGAACATCGGGATGTCCTTGACGAGGATGAGCTCCTGGTGCTGCTCGTCGAACGTCCTGTCGAGCACGGCGTCGGCGTCGGTGTACAGCCCGGCGAAGATCTCCTCGTAGGCGCGCGCGACCCGGGCCGGGGTGTCGCGCAGGCCCTCCCGGTCGGGGTCCTCACCGATGGCGATGAGCAGCTCGCGCACCGCCGCCTCGGCGCGCGCGCGGTCGACGCCGCGGTGCCCGTTGACGGAGGAGGTCGGGGCGGCCGCGGAAGCGGAGCTCACGATCAGGCCCCCTGCCCGGGACGCTCGTCGGACCCGTCGCGCGGCGCCGTGCCGTTGCCGCCGCCCTCGGCGGGATGCCCGCCGGCCGCCTGGTGGTCCGGTCCGTGCCCGTTGCCGGTGACGGGCGTCCCGCCCGCGATAGGGCCCGTGGCGGGACCGGTGGCCGGCGCGTCGGGGCCGGGCTGCCACTCCGGGGGCGGCCAGCTCTGCCCGGCCGGGGTGGTGGCCGGACGCCAGTCCGGCGGCGCGCCGTAGTTGGGCGGCACCGCGTTCGGCTGCCCGGGGTTCGACTGCGACGACCGCGGCGGGTGGTGTCCCGCGACAGCCGCCTGACCGGGCCGCAGCGGCACCTGGTGCGTCGACCGGTCCTGCCAGCCCTGCTGGGCCTGCGGGAAGCCGCCGCCCGGGTAGGGCGGCTGGTTGCCGGGAGGACCGCCGTTCGGGCCCGGCGCGGGAACGCCGTTGCCGCCACCGGGGTACGAGCCGACCGGGGCCGGCTCCAGCGCGGGCCGGGTGTCGGGCGGCCAGGGCTCGCCACGCTCGCGGGCGCGCTCGGCAGGTGTCTGGATCGGCGGCTTGTCCGACGGCGTGCGGCCGCCGAAGTCGTTGAACGCCGTGATCCGCGGCCGCTTCTCGACCCGGTCGAAGATCCGCTCGAGGTCCTTGCGGGTGAGCGTCTCCTTCTCCAGGAGCTCGAAGACGAGGTCGTCGAGGACGTCGCGGTAGGTGTTGAGGATCTCCCACGCCTCGTTGTGCGCGGCCTCGATGAGCTTGCGCACCTCCTCGTCGATCTCGTGGGCGACCTCGAGCGAGTAGTCGGCCTGGTTGCCCATCGAGCGGCCGAGGAACGGGTCGCCCTGCTCGCGGCCGTACCGGACGGCGCCGAGCCGGGCGCTCATGCCGTACTCGGTGACCATCGCGCGGGCGATCTTGGTGGCCTGGTCGATGTCGGAGGACGCGCCCGTCGTCGGCTCGTGGAAGACGAGCTCCTCGGCGCTGCGCCCGCCCATCGCGAAGACCAGGCGGCCGATCATCTCCGAGCGGGTCATGAGGCCCTTGTCGTCCTCGGGGACGACGAGCGCGTGCCCGCCGGTGCGCCCGCGCGGCAGGATCGTGAGCTTGTAGACCGGCTCCAGGTCGGGCATCGCCCACGCGGCGAGCGCGTGCCCGCCCTCGTGGTAGGCGGTGATCTTCTTCTCCTGCTCGGAGATGATCTTGCCCTTGCGCCGCGGGCCGCCGACGACGCGGTCGACCGACTCCTCGAGCGCGGCACCGTTGATCAGCGTGCCGTTCTCGCGCGCGGTGAGCAGCGCCGCCTCGTTGATGACGTTGGCCAGATCCGCGCCCGACATGCCCACGGTGCGCTTGGCCAGCCCGTCGAAGTCGACGTCGTTGGCGAACGGCTTGCCCTTCGAGTGCACGGCCAGGATCGCGCGGCGCCCCGCGAGGTCGGGCGCGCCGACGGGGATCTGCCGGTCGAAGCGGCCGGGCCGCAGCAGCGCCGGGTCGAGGATGTCGGGGCGGTTGGTCGCGGCGATCAGGATGATGCCGCCGCGCGCGTCGAACCCGTCCATCTCGACGAGCAGCTGGTTGAGCGTCTGCTCACGCTCGTCGTGCCCGCCGCCGAGGCCCGCGCCGCGCTGGCGGCCGACCGCGTCGATCTCGTCGACGAAGATGATGCAGGGGCTGTTCTGCTTGGCCTGCTCGAACAGGTCGCGCACCCGGGACGCGCCGACACCGACGAACATCTCGACGAAGTCGGAGCCCGAGATCGTGTAGAACGGCACGCCCGCCTCGCCCGCGACCGCGCGCGCCAGCAGTGTCTTGCCGGTGCCGGGCGGGCCGTAGAGCAGCACGCCCTTGGGGATCTTCGCGCCCAGCGCCTGGTACCGGCCCGGGTTCTGCAGGAAGTCCTTGATCTCGTAGAGCTCTTCGACGGCCTCGTCGGCGCCCGCGACGTCACCGAAGGTGGTCTTCGGCATGTCCTTGTTGAGCTGCTTGGCCCGGGACTTGCCGAACGACATCACCCGGTTCCCGCCGCCCTGGGCGTTGTTCATCATCCAGAACAGGATGAGCAGCACCAGGCCCAGCGGGATCAGGTAGATCAGCATGGACATCAGGAACGAGTCCTGACGGACGATCGTGTTGTAGCTCGGGTTGTTGCCCGCCTGGCGCAGCGCGTCGAAGATCGCGCCCGACGACGCCGCGGGGTACTGGGTGATGATCTGCGTGGTCGAGGTGCCGGGCAGCGGGGTGGCCAGCGTGAGCCGGAGCCGCTGCTCCTTGTCCTCGATCACCGCGTCCTTCACGTTGCCGCTGGTGATCTGCGCGATCGCGGTGGACGTCGGCTCCTGCGTGTACCCGCGGGTGTCGTCGAACAGCGTGGAGAAGGCGAAGTAGACCAGGATCACGACGAGGACCCAGATCAACGGGTTGCGGAGCAGGCGCTTGCGATCCATGCAGCATCGGCCTCGCGGCCTTCACCCTCCCTGGACGATTTTCCCGGCGGCGTCCGACACTCGCCCCGAGCAGTCTGTCGGACTCGCACCGGCCCCGGATCAGCCAGGATAGCTGCCCGTCGGGCCGACCGCGGCACCGCTGCTCACCGGCATCGGTGCGCGTGCGGCAGCGCCCCGCGGACGGAGCACCACCGGTACGTGCCCGGGCAACGAACACCACCCCGCCGGTGTTCCCGCCGGCGGCCCCGGGAAGGATCGTCCGGCAAGGGGTATCCCGGGGCTGCCGACGGTCGTTGGGCAGCCGACGAGCACGACACGCGAGGGGGCGTCGACCCACCTCGTTCCGCGGGGGGAACGCATGCGTCGAGGGTCCGGGAACAAGCTGCGCGGGGCGGTCACGGCGGCGGTGCTCACCGCAGCGGCGACCGTGACGGCACTGGTGCTGCCCGCGACGGCCACGGCGCAGCCCGCGCGCCCCGCGGCGGCCGTCGCCCCCGCGGCCCCGGCGGCCCCGGCCTGGGCGCCCGAGCAGAGCGCGGCCATCCACCCCGGCGTCCTCACCACGACGACGGGCGGCGGCCAGTGCACGTCGAACTTCGTGTTCACCGCGGGCGGACGCACCTACCTCGGGCAGGCCGCGCACTGCAGCGCCACCGGCAAGGCCACCGACACCGACGGGTGCACCTCGACGTTGCTGCCGCTGGGCACCGAGGTCGACATCACGGGCGCGACCCGCAAGGGCGTGCTGGCCTACAGCTCGTGGTCGGCCATGCAGGCACGCGGCGAGACCGACCGGGGTGCGTGCGGGGCCAACGACTTCGCGCTCGTCGCGATCGACCCGGCCGACGTCGCGTCGGTCAACCCGACGATGCCGTTCTTCGGCGGCCCGACCGGTGTCTCCTCGGCGGGGCTGCCCGAGGGCGCGCAGACGTTCACCTACGGCAACTCCCCGCTGCGCGGCGGCATCAGCGCGCTGAGCCCCAAGGGCGGCGTGAGCGCGGGCGACACCAACGGCGGCTGGGGCCACGAGGTCTACACGACGAGCCCCGGCGTCCCCGGTGACTCCGGGTCGGGCTACCTCGACGCGGACGGCGGCGCCGTCGCCGTGCTGTCGACGCTGAACCTCGCACCCCTGCCCGTCAGCAACGGGGTGGCCGACCTGGCCAGGGCGCTGGCCTACGCGAACGAGTACGGCGGGCTGGGCCCGATCGCGCTGGTGCCGGGGACGCGGGCGTTCACCCAGAGCCCGCCCGGCGTCCCCGCGACGGCCGTGGCGGTGCCGGCGGGCCCGCCGCTCGGCGGCTGAGCCGAGCCGGACGGGCGCCCACCGTCAGGCGTAGACCTCGGGTGCGAGCGTCCCGATGAACGGCAGGTCGCGGTAGCGCTCGCCGTAGTCGAGCCCGTAGCCCACGACGAACTCGTTGGGGATGTCGAACCCGACGTACTTGACCGGCACGTCGACCTTGACCGCGTCGGGCTTGCGCAGCAGCGTGCACACCTCGAGCGACGCCGGACGCCGTGACTCCAGGTTCTTGAGCAGCCACGACAGGGTCAGCCCGGAGTCGATGATGTCCTCGACGATGAGCACGTCGCGGCCGGCGATGTCGCGGTCGAGGTCCTTGAGGATGCGCACGACACCCGACGACGACGTCGACGAGCCGTACGAGCTGACGGCCATGAACTCCAGCTGCACCGGCAGCGGCATCGCCCGCGCGAAGTCGGTCATGAACATCACGGCGCCCTTGAGGACGCCGACCAGCAGGAGATCGGTCTCCCGCCCCCGCGGACGATCGGCGTAGTCCCGCCCCACGAGCTCGGCGAGCTCGGCGATCTTGTCGCGGATCTGCTGCTCGGTGACCAGGACGGACGCGATGTCGCCGTCGTCGTACACGGGGTGGGCCTCCTCGGTCCGGGCTCGTCGGCCCGACGTTCGTGCGGTCGTGTCCCCGGGACGTACCTCCGCGGGCTCAGCCCACCGGCGGTGGCTCGGCCCGATGCAGGGAGAGCCTGCCATCTCGGCGGACCAGGTCCAAACCGCCCGGGAGGGCGACGCCGCCCTGACCGCGCCAGCGTCCGACGAGATCGTCCACGGCGCGCAGGTGGAGGTCGGTGAGATCTCTCACACCGCTGGTCAGGAGCCATTCCCGGAGGGCTCGGCGGCGCACGGCCTGCGGTGCCGGGCTGAGTGTCGCGGCCCGCAGGCCCCCCTCGGGGAGCCGGGCCGCAGCCAGCAGCTCGCCGGCCAGTGCGTCGAGCACATCGCCGTCCTCGCGCAGCTGCGCGGCCGTGCGGACCAGCGCCTCCGCGACCCCGCCCGCGAGCACGTCCTCAAGCAGCGGCAGCACCTCCCGGCGCAGCCGCACGCGGGTGAAGCGGGGGTCGTCGTTGTGCGGGTCGTCCCACGCGGTCGCGCCCAGCTCCGCGCACGCGGCCCGGGTCGTCGCACGCCGGACGCCGAGCAGCGGCCGCGCCCACGGCGGGTCCCACGGCCGCATCCCGGCGATCGAGCGCGGCCCCGAACCGCGGCCGAGCCCGAGCAGGACGGTCTCGGCCTGGTCGTCGAGGGTGTGCCCGAGCAGCACCGGGCAGTCGGGAGCCGGGCGTGCGGCCAGCAGCGCGGCGTACCGGGCGCGCCGGGCCGCCGCCTCCAACCCGCCCGGTCCGCCGACGACGACCGGGTGCACCCCGGCCGGGACGCCCCGCGCGCCGAGATCGGCGGCCAGCGCGGCCGACCGGGCGGCGGAGCCCTCCTGCAGCCCGTGGTCGACGATCGCCGCCGTGACCCGTCCGGGCAGCTCGGCGGCGGCGGCCAGGGTCAGGGCGAGCGAGTCGGCACCCCCGGAGCAGCCGACGACGACGGGCGCCTCCCGCACCGGCGCGGGCAGTGCCACGAGCGCGCGCCGGACCGCGAGCCGCAGCGACGCCACGGCGCTCCCCGCCCGGGTCGTCGTCACCGCGCGCCGCTCAGCCCATCCGGCGCAGCCACGCCGCCGGCTCGGCCAGCTCGGCCCGCGTGGGCAACGTCTCGGGGGACTCCCACACCCGGTTGAACCCGTCCATCCCCACCGCCAGCACCACGTACGACGTGAACGCCGCCCCGACCGCGTACTGCTTCATCTTCGCCTCGACGCCCAGCAGCGCACGGAGCAGCCGGTCGAGCAGTCCGCCGCCGCGGCGCCGGACGGTGAACCGCTCACGGATCGTTGCGACGCTCGGCACCACCGACGGGCCGACGGCGTCCATCACGTGGTCGGCGTGGCCCTCCAGCAACGTCGTCAGCGCGAGCAGGCCGTCGAGCACCTCGCGCTGCTCCGGGCCCTGCAGCAGCTCGACGACGGCCAGCGCGTCGCCCTTCGTCTCCCGCATGCGCCTCGCGACCTCCGGCAGCCGCGACAGGACGTCGCTGCCGTCGGTGTCGGCCAACGAGAGGAACTTGCCGACCTGTCCCGCGAAGTGGTCGCGCAGCCACGGGACGGCGGTGAACTGCAGCCTGTGCGTTGCCTCGTGCAGGCAGACCCACAGGCCGAACTCGGCGGCCGGGACGTCGAGCGACTGCCGGGCCGCGTGCACGTTGGGCGCGACCAGCAGCAGCCGGCCCGCGCCGTCGGGGCCGCCGAAGGGGTCGTACTGGCCGAGCACCCGCCCGCCCAGGTACGCGAGCACCGACCCGACCTGCAGGCCGGCCGTCGTCCCGGTGACGGCACGGGCGACCCGGGCCGTGCGGGGCAGCGACGCGCCCGCGGTCAGCGCGGCCATGCCGTCGACGGCCGCCGCGGCCCACGCCGGCCGGTCGACGACGTCGGCGGGCAACAGCGGAAGGCCCGCGCCCAAGCCGGTGACCTGGCGGACGTGCCCCTCGGCGACGGCCGCGTCGGCCCGCAGCCGGACGACCAGCTCGCGGGCCTCGGCGCGGGACGCCTGCGGGCCCGGGCCCATCAGTCGGCCGGCGGTGCGCTTGGCCAGGTCCCAGTTGACGGGCAGGCCGGACGGGGCGGGCACAGGGGTCTGGGTCGGAGCGGACGGCACCTACCCGAGGCTACGCACCCGGGGCGGTCCGGCCGCACCCCGAACGGCACTCCATCTGCCTCGTGGGCCGGCGTCCTACCTCGTGGGTCGGCGTAGTCGGCTCGGGGGCCGGGCCGTCAGCGGCAGCCGCAGCGGCTCAACTCCGCCGCGATCGCGTCGGGGCGGGGCCGGACGTCGGCGGGGCTGGGGCCGTTGGACATGAACGCGAACACCAGCAGCCTGCCGTCGGCGTCGGTGACGACGCCCGCGAGGCTGCTCACACCCGTCAGCGTGCCCGTCTTCGCGCGCACCACCCCGCGCCCGGCCGCGGACGTCCCGGTGCCGAAGCGGTCCTCCAGCGTCCCGTCGCCGCCCGCGACGGGCAGGCCGGCGAGGATCGGCCGCAGGAAGTCGGTGTCGTCGGGACCCTGCGGCGGCGCGGCGGCGGCCGCGAGGATGCCGGTGAGCAGTCGCGGCGGGATGCGGTCGACCGTCGAGAGCCCGCTGCCGTCGACCAGCACCGCGCCCGACGGGTCGATCCGGGCCTGGCTCAATGCGGCCAGCACCTGCGCCGCGCCGCCGGTGAACGACGGCTCCCCGCCACGGGCGATCGCGACCTCGCGCGCGAGGATCTCGGCCGTCACGTTGTCGGACGCCTCGAGCATGTACTCGATCAGGTCGGAGATCGACGCGGACGACACCGTGCCCAGTACCTGCGCGTTCGGCGGCGCGGTGCCCGAGCTGACCACCGACGGGTCGAGCCCCAGCTCCTTCGCGAACGCCTGGCCCGCCGCACCTGCCGGGTCGGCGACGCGGGCACCGTCCTGCGCGGTGGGGTCGATGCGCCCGCCGTCGAGCATCAGTGGCTCGATGGGCGTGATGTCGCCGCCCGCGATGTCGGCCCGGTCCCACCCCTGCGCGAACGTCGGCCCCGTGTAGCGGCTGGTGTCGACGATCACGGAGGTGATCTTCTGGTTCCCCATCGACTTCTCGACCGCGGCGGCGAGATCGGCCAGCCGCGGGGCATCGGGGTAAACGGAGTCCTTGCCGGGGGGCAGGTCGGTCAGCGAGGGGTCACCGCCGCCGACGATCACGACCGAGCCGGGCGTCGGGCCCTGGACGACCTTCGTGTAGAGGTGATCGGTCCCCGCGAGCGTCAGCAGCGCGGCGGCGGAGGTGAGCAGCTTGGCCGTCGATCCCGGGGCCAGCGGCTGGTCGACGGCGCGCTGCCACAGCTGCGACCCCGTCGAGGGGTCGACGACGGCACCGCCGAACGTCCCGAGCGCGCTGGTCCCGGTGACGGGCTGCAGCGCGGCGGTCAGGCCGGCGGCCGTCGGCAGCGGCGCGTCGGCCGGGAGCGGCCCCAGCGCGGGCACCGGGACCGGGATCGCCGGGGCGTCCGCGGCCGACGAGCCGAGCAGCTGGGGAGCCGACAGCGCGACCGCCGAACCGATCGCCGCGGCCGTCACGAGAACAGTGAGCACCGCGACGCCGCGGCGCAGCCCACGACCCGGGACTCGGAACGTGTCGCCGATCCGACGTCCGAAACCCACCCGTTCCTCCTGCCTGCGACCTCTCTCACGGGCGTGACCCGCACCCCCGGAGGGCCCACACCGTCGGGCGGTCCCCCACACTAGAGGTAGGCGCCGGGGCCGGTCGCCCGACCGGCGTCGGCTCCCGACAGCCGCCACCGACCCATCAGGAGCAACGAACCGTGGACTTCGACGTCACCATCGAGATCCCCAAGGGCGGCCGGAACAAGTACGAGGTGGACCACGAGACGGGACGCATCCGCCTCGACCGGACGCTCTTCACCGCGACCCAGTACCCGGCCGACTACGGATTCATCGAGGACACCCTCGGGGAGGACGGCGACCCCCTCGACGCGCTGGTCCTCGTCCAGGAGCCGACGTTCCCGGGCTGCCTGATCCGCTCGCGCGCCATCGGCATGTTCCGGATGAAGGACGAGAAGGGCGGCGACGACAAGGTCCTCTGCGTCCCGGCCGACGACCCGCGCCAGGAGCACCTGCGCGACATCCACCACCTGCCCGAGTTCGACCGGGCGGAGATCCAGCACTTCTTCGAGATCTACAAGACGCTGGAGCCGGGCAAGAGCGTCGAGGGCGCGACGTGGGTCGGCCGCGCCGACGCCGAGTCCGAGATCCTCGCCTCCCGCAAGCGCGCCCACGAGGCCGCCGCGGAGCACGAGGACCACTAGCGTCCGTTCGCACGTCCCCCGGTGGCGGCCGCGTCAGCGTCGCCCGGCGGCACCGGGTGGGCCCTCTGCGGCCCGGATCCTCTCCTCGGCCCTCGACGGCCGGACTCGCCGTGTCAGCGGACGTTCTGTCGCTGACGACCGAGACCGTCGATCTCCATCTCGACGACGTCCCCGCGGCGCAGATGCGGAAAGCGACCCGAGAGGGCAACGCCCTCGGGCGTCCCGGTCAGTACGAGGTCACCCGGCTCGAGCACCAGCCGGTGGGACAGCACCCGGACGAGAGCTGCCACCGGGAAGACCATGTCCTTCGTCGACGAGTCCTGGCGTGGCTCGCCGTTCACCCAGGATCGCAACCGCAGCGCCTGCGGCTCGACCTCCGCGGCCGGTACGAGGTCGGGACCGAGCGGACAGAACGTCGGGAACGTCTTGCCCGTCGACCACTGGCCCCCTGAGAGATCGAACTGGTACTCGCGCTCCGAGACGTCGTTCGCGACGACGTACCCGGCGACGTGGGAGAGCGCGTCCTCGTCGGTGACACAGTTCGCGGCCCGTGACCCGATGACGACGGCCAGCTCGACCTCCCAGTCGCCACGGGTCGAGCCCGCCGGCAGCACGACGTCGTCGTCCGGTCCGACGAGGGTGTTGGGGTGCTTGAGGAACAGGATCGGCTGCTCGGGGACCGGGCTGCCGGACTCGGCCGCGTGAGCGGCGTAGTTCTGCCCGATGCACAGGATCGCCTGCGGTCGCGCGACCGGCGGGCCGATCCGCAGACCGGCGGGATCGACGACGGGGAGCCGACCCGCACGAGCCTCCTCCGCTGCCCGGGTGAGGCCGTCCGCGGCGAGGAAGGCGCCGTCGATGTCGGCGGTCAGCGGTGTGAGGTCGAAGACGGTGCCGTCGATCTCGACGACCGGACGTTCGGAACCTGCCGGGCCCAGCCGGCGGAACGCCGTCACGACGGGATCCCGACGACGGCCTCGATCTCGACGAGCAGCTCGGGCAGGACCAGCGCGGACACCTGCACCAGCGTCGACGCCGGCTTCGCGGCGCCGAAGAACTCCTTGCGAACCTCGTTGACGGCCTGGCGGTCGTCGATGTCCGTCAGGTAGACGGTGACCTTCAGTACGTCGGCGAACGACGCCCCGACCAGGCCGAACGTCCTGCCCAGCAGCTCGTGGACGTACCGGGCCTGTGCCGTGACGTCCCCCTTGCCGACGACCTCGCCGTCGGGTGTGAGGGCGACCATCCCCGAGACGTGGAGCAGGTCGCCGAAGCGGACGGCGTCGGTGTAGTGCGAGACGGCGGGCGGCCCGCCGGGGACGACGAGCTCCTCACGAACGGTCATGGGCTCCTCCGGGGTTGCGATGGTGTCGTTCGAGGTGGTCGGCGACGCCGCGCAGGGCGGCGGTGCCGGAGAGGTCGAGGTGGTCGTCGACGTGGGGCAGCGCGGCGCGCAGCCCGCGGACCTGGGGATCGAAGCCGGTGGCGGCGGCGTGCGGGTCACACCAGACGACCCGCCCGACGCGCTCGCGCAGCCGGCGCAGCTGGGCGGCGAGGAGGTCGGGCTCACCGACGTCCCAACCGTCGGACAGCACGAACGCGACCGTCCGCGGGGTGAGCCCCGGCTCGACGGCGTCGACGAACTCCCGCAGGCAGTGGCCGATCCGGGTGCCGCCGGACAGCGCGCCCGCCCGGGCGGCGAGCCTGCGGACGGCGACCTGTCGCGGGTGGCGCCGCAGCTCGGCGCCGACCAGGGTGAGCTCGACGTGGAAGACGCCGGCCTCGACGAGCCGCGCGTGCCGCGCGAGCGCGTGTGTGACGGTGAGGAACAGGCCGGTGACACCGGCCATCGACGAGCTGACGTCGCACAGCACGGCGACCTCGGCTCGGGCGGGCCGCGGCCGGGTGTGCAGCAGCTCGACGAGCTCGCCGGAGCGCAGCCCGTGGCGAAGGCTGGCGCGCAGGTCGAGCAGGTCCCCCGCCGGCGCGGTGCGGCGTCGCCGGCCGGGTGCGCGGGCGAGGGCCCGCACCATGCGGCGGACCTCCGTGTCGACGTCGTCGTCGTCCACCGCGGTGACCGGCATCGGTTCCCCACGTCGCAGGCTCGCGGTCGGTCGGGGCACCCGGCGGTCCCCCTGCCGGCCCGCGTCCCCGCCGCTGTCCCCGTCCTCGGCGGCGCCGCCCTCGGCGGGCGAGGTGGACGTGTCCCCCGCCACGGGGTCCGCGGCGGTGACGGCGACGTCGGCACGGCTCCAGAAGACCGGGAAGACCAGGTCGAAGAGCCGGGTCGACGGCCGATCGGAGACCAGCGTGGCCCGCATCGCCGCCTGCACGTCCTCCCGGCGGTCCAGGGCGACCTCACCGAGCGCGCGGACGGCCCGGGCGGGCGCCCCGCCGGGGACGGCGGCGCCACAGGAACGCAGCAGCTCTGCGAAGATCACGATGTCGTCGGCGAGCCGACCGGTGCGCCGGCGGCGGGCGTCGCGGGCGCGCGCGACGCTGTGCCGCGCTCCGCCGCGCCCTCCCGGTCGCGACGCCTCGCCGCTCACCCGCCGCCCACCGCGCGCAGCAGGCGCGCGCCGTCGCCTGCACGGAACCGCGCGAGGTCCGCTGCGTCCTTGACGAGGCAGCCGGCCGTGCCGTGGACGGTGTCGGCGTCGAGGGAACCGTCGAGCGCGGTCAGCGCCCGGACCCAGTCGACGGTCTCGGACACCCCGGGCGTCTTGCGGTAGCCGCTCGCCCGGACCTGCGCGACCAGCGCGCACGCGCGCCGGACCAGTTCCTTGGACGCCCCGGGGACGAGGGCCTCCACGATCCGCACCTCGCGGTCGGTCGTGGGGTAGGGCAGCCAGTGGTAGAGGCAGCGCCGGCGCAGCGCGTCGGACAGGGCGCGGGTGCGGTTGGCGGTGAGCACGACGCGGGGCCTGCGCGTCGCGACGATCGTGCCGAGCTCGGGGACGGTCACCTGGAACTGTCCGAGCACCTCCAGCAGCAGGGCCTCGAACTCCTGGTCGGCCCGGTCGACCTCGTCGACGAGCAGGACGACGGGTCGGTCGTCCTGCGGGTCGATCGCCTCCAGCAGAGGCCGGCGCAGCAGGAAGTCCGGGGAGAACACCTCCGCGCGCAGCTCCTCCCCGACCGGCCCACGCGCCTCGGCCATGCGGATGGCCAGCAGCTGGCGGGCGTAGTCCCACTCGTAGAGGGCGTGGTGGGCGGCGAGGCCCTCGTAGCACTGCAGCCGCACCAGCCGCGCGCCCGTCGCGGCCGCGAGCGCCTCGGCGACAGCCGTCTTCCCGACGCCCGGCTCGCCCTCGAGGAGCACCGGGAGCTCCAGGACCTCCGCGAGGTGCAGGACGAGCGCGAGCTCACGGTCCGCGACGTACCCGGTGCCCCCGAGCGCCGCGACGAGGGAGGCGACGGCGTCGGCGGGAGCGGTGTCGTCAGCGCCGCCGGCGGGCTCAGCCACCGTCGGCAGCGGCCGTCGCTCCGTGCGCGGCACCCTCCGGCGCCGGGTCCCCGCGCAGCTCGGCGGCCGCCTCCATCGCGGCGTCGACGATGTGCTGATAGCCGGTGCAGCGGCAGAGGTTGCCGGCGATCGCCCGGCGGACGTCGTCGCGGGTCGGCTCCGGGTTCTCCTCCAGGTAGTCCTTGAGGACCATGACCATCCCCGGGGTGCAGAACCCGCACTGCACCGCGTGGCACCGATGGAACGCCGCCTGCACCGGGTGCAGGTCGTCGGGCGTCCCGCGGACGGCCTCGAGCGGCCGGTACATCCCCGCGAGGCTCTGCGTCGTGATGTGGTCGACGGGGGCGAGCCGCTGTGGGGCGAGACCCTCGATCGTCGTGACCTCGGCGCCGTCGACCTGGACGGCGAGGACGTTGCAGGACTTGACGACATCACCGTCGACCTCGATCACGCAGCATCCGCAGCGCGCCTCCAGGCAGCCGTTGTGGGTCCCGGTCAGACCGGCCACGTCGCGGACGAACTCGAGCAACAGCGTTCGCTCGTCGATCTCGGCGCTGACCTCGCGGCCGTTGACGGTGAGGCAGACCTTCTGCATCAGGCACTTCCCTGCTGGGTGCGGGCACGGTCGACGGTGCGGCGGACCAGGGTGCGGACCAGCTCGCGGCGGTAGCGCGTGGGTTCGTCCGTCGCGTCGGGGAGGACGGACGCGGCCGCGACCTCCCCGGCGTGCGCGCCGGTGGCCCCGGCGTCGACGGCGAGGACGACGGGGGTGGCGGTCGCCCCCGCGACGGTGACCCGGACCGCCGCCGGCGTTGCGCCGGAGCCGCGGCGGAGGGCACAGGTCGCCGAGACGATCGCGGCGTCGAACACGCGGTGGCGGAACTTCTCGAAGACCACGGCGTCCCACGTCGCCGGCGGCGGCAGCACGACTGCGGTGAGGATCTCGTCCTGGCCGATGGCGGTGAGCCCGTTGCCGAGCAGGAACTCCCCCGCCGGGAGGGTCCGGTCGCCCCCGGCCCCGCTGATCCGCAGGACCGCGTCGACCCCGACGGCGAACGCGGGCACGTCGAAGCGGGGGTCGGCGGCGCACAGCGCGCCGCCGATGGTCCCCCGGTTGCGGACGGGACGGTCGGCGAGGTCGCCCGCGACGTCGGAGAGCACGCCGTGCCAGCCGCGCAGCGCGGCTCGGGTCAGCGCGGCGTAGGTCGTGGCCGCGCCGACGACGAGCGCGCCGTCCGGCTCGGTCGTGACCCCGGCGAGCCCGGTGATGCCGCCCAGCGAGACCAGGTGCGACGGCCCGACGGTGCGCTCCTTCATCGCCAGCAGCAGGCTCTGGCCGCCCGCGATCACACGCGCTCCGCTGCCGTGCTCGCGCAGCAGGGCGACGGCCTCCTCCGTGGTGTCGGGGGCGAGCCAGGTGAACGGCCGCATCAGTCGTCGTCCTCCCAGTCGAAGTCGAAGTCCAGGTCGGCGCCCGCCGAGACCGGCGACGGCCAGTCGGCGTGACGGCGGGGCCCGGTGAAGTCGGGCATGTCGTCGGGGTAGCGCAGCGTTTCGACGCCCTGGCGCTCCTTCTCCCGCAACGCGACGAGCATGCGCTGCGGTGTGATCGGCAGGACGGTGAACCGAACCCCGGTGGCGTCGAAGACGGCGTTGCCGATCGCGGCGGGGACGGGACCGGTTCCTGACTCGCCCGCGCCCTTCTGCCCGCCCGGGATCATCGTCGAGGGCGCGGGGATCTCCGCCGTCTTGGTCAGCTCGGGGACGTCGGGCGCGGTCACCGCCAGGTAGTCCTTGAACGAGGCGTTCAGCTGGCGGCCCTGCGCGTCGTAGACGTAGTCCTCCGACAGCGCCATCCCCAGCCCCATGGCGAAGCCGCCGTGGTGCTGGCCCTCGACGACGAGCGGGTTGATCACCGTTCCGGTGTCGTGGACCATCGCGTAGTCGACGACGGTGACGCGGCCGGTGTCAGGGTCGACACGGACGTGCGCGGCGTGGGCCGCTCCGGAGTAGGTGACGCTGAGGTTGCCGGACCCGTCGCTGCCCTCACGCTCCGTCGGGGTGTCGTAGGTCGCGACGGTCTCCAACGTCGGCTCGAAGCCGGGCGGGAGCTGGTGGGTGCGGTATGCGGCCGTCGCCGCGATGATCTCCAGGTAGATGCCGCTGTCGGGCAGGCCCTTGACGAAGACGCGGTCGTGGCCGGTGTCGAGGTCCTCGGGCCCGACCTCCAGGACGTGCGCCGCGATCGCGAGGATCTTGTCCCGCAGCCGTTCGGTGGCGAGCCGGCACGCCGTGCCCAGCACCGCCGCCCCGCGCGAGGCGTAGGTGCCCAGCCCGAACGGGGCCGTCATGCTGTCCGGCGGGGCGAGGCTGACCTTCTCGATACCGACGCCGATCCCGTCCGCGACGATCTGCGCCAGCATGGTCGCGTGGCTCTGCCCGTGGCTGACGTCGCTGGAGTAGATCGTGACGGTGCCGTCGGTCTCGAGGCGAAGCCGCACGGCGGAGAGGTCGGTGTCCAGGGACGGGTGCCGGCAGCTGGTGTACTTCATCGACACCGCCAGGCCCTTGCCCTCGTACCGCGCGCGGGGAGCCGACCAGTCGACGGCCTCGGCGCTCGCCTGCAGGCACTGCTTGATCGAGGTCGAGTCGATCACGTGTCCCATCGGCGTCCGGAAGGGGAACTCGTCGGGGTCGATCACGTTGCGCTCGCGCACGGCGAGCGGATCGAGGCCCAGCTCGCGGGCGGCCATGTCGACGAGCTGCTCCTTGGCCCAGATCGCCTGCGGGATCCCGAAGCCGCGCAGCGGGCCCCCCGGTGCGGTCGTGGTGTGCACGATGTCGGAGTCGACGTGGATGTTCGGGATGGGATACGGCAGCATGCCGACGTTCGTGCCGATGTGCACGACCTGGTTGCCCCACACCGACATCGCCCCGGTGTTGTGCACGACGTAGTCCCGGTAGCCGGTGATCTCGCCGTCGGCGGCCATGGCCAGCTCGGCGTAGCGGACCTGGGCGTTACGGGTGGTGCCGGACCGGAAGATCTCGCCGCGGGAGAGCACGAGCTTGACCGGGCGGCCCAGGCGCATGGAGAAGAGCGAGGCGATCACCTCGTGCCCGAAGATCTGCGCCTTCGACCCGAACCCCGCGCCGACATCGGGCACCACGACCCGGACCTTCGTCCGCGGGATCTGCAGGACGTCGGCGAGCACGTCCCGGACCATGTAGATCGACTGGGTGGACGAGTACAGCGTGAGCACGCCGGTGAAGGAGTCGTAGTCGGCCACGCACCCGTGCGGGTCGAGGGCCGCACCGGCCTGCTTGTTGGTGGCGAACCGCTGCCGGACGACGACGGCCGCCCCGGCCTCGGCGGCGCCGAAGTCGCCGATGCGCACCTTGTAGCGGTCGAAGACGTTTCCCTCGCCGAACTCGTAGACGATCTGCTCCTGGACGAGCGGCGCGTCCGGCGCCAGCGCCTCCTCCGGGTCGACGACCGCCGGCAGCTCGTCCAGGTCCACGCGCACGGCCTCGCAGCCGTCCCACGCCTGGTACTTCGTCTCGGCGACGACCGCGGCGAGCTCCTGGCCCTGGTAGAGGACCTTGTCCGTGGCGAACGGGAAGTGGTCGCCGACCAGGAGGTCCTGCATGAGGTCGCCCCACGGCTTGACCTTGCCGACGAGCTCGGCGCCGGCCAGGGCGTCGAGGACGCCGGGGACCTCCAGCGCCGGCGCGGTGTCGATCGAGCGGACCCGGGCATGGGCCACCTCGCTGCGGAGGATCCGCGCGTGCACCATCCCGGGCAGCCGCAGATCGTCGACGAACCGCGCGGTGCCCGTGAGCAGAGCCAGGTCCTCCTTGCGCGGGACGGAGGTCCCGACCAGCCGCGGCGCCACGCCCGTGGGACGGGCCTGTGTCTCGGTCACGTCCTCCTCCTCACCACGTCAGAAAGGAGATCGCGGCGAGCAGGCGCCGTCGCTCGACCTCGTTGCCCCGGATCTTGATCCGCCCGGAGATGGACTCGATGGCCGACGTCGTCTCGTCGTAGTAGATGCGCTGCATGGTGTCCGCGAGCATCACGGTGAGGATGCGCGGCCGCTCCGGGAGCCCGACACTGACTTTCTGGACGACGCCGTCGTCGATCAGGACCGTGAAGTCCTGCTTGAGGTCCGGCATCCGCACCACGAGCGGCCAGTTCCGCCACGACGAGACGGCCGCGACCGTGTCGGGGTTGGCGTTCCACTTCTTCGCGTAGTACTCGTCGAGCACGTCCCGCATGTACTCCGCCGTGATCTTCTCCGGCCGCGGGAGGTACTGCGTGCCTGTGGTGTCCTCGCTCATCGTCATCTCCTCACCGGGCCCCGAAGGGCCGGTGTCGCGCCGCCTTGTTCAGCTGCCGGTCCACCCACGGAATCCTGGTCACCGTCTCCAGGACCTGGCTGCGCCGGTGCGCGAACCGGTCCGGCCACGCACTCGCGACCCGACCGTAGAGGTCGGTCCAGCGCTGGATGTGGTCGGTGAGTGGGCGCTCCTCCCGCTCCCAACGGGCCAGCGCGGTCGCTACGTCGGCGTCACGCTCCAGGTACTCGGCCAGGGCCAGGCAGTTCTGGAACGTCAGGTTCGCACCCTGTCCGAGGTTGGGCGGCTGGCCGTGGGCTGCGTCGCCGACGATCGCTGCGACGCCACGCGACCACGCCCGCGGTGTCACCCGCATGGCGCGGTCCCAACGGCCCGAGTCGTCGATCCGCTCGATGATCCCGCCGAGCATCGGGAAGGAGGCGAGCCAGGACTCCTTGTCGACGGGCACGCGGCGGCCGGCCTCGTCGTCGACGGGACAGCACAGGCAGACGTAGTCCACGTCGTCGGTGCAGGGGTCGTAGAGCAGCCGGCGCGACCCGCTCCAGTACTCGGTGACCTCGGTGTCCGGGTCGTCGGGGCGGCGCGGGATGAGCAGCCGCGTGTAGCCCTCGTCGAGATAGTCGACCCGCCTGGTCAGCAGGAGCGCCTCGCGCAGCCGGGAGAACACCCCGTCGGCCGCGACGACGAGGTCGGCCTGCAGCGTCTTGCCGTCCTCGATCTCCAGCTCGCCGCGCGGGGTGATCCCGATGGCCGTGGACCGCAGCTCCACCTCGACGCCGAGCTCCCCGACGCGGGCGATCAGCGCGTCGTAGAGATCGGCCCGCGGCGGGAGGATCAGCCGGTCCTCCGTGCCGAAGGAACGACGCAGCAACGGCCGACCGTCCTGGTCGCGGGCGACCATGGTCTCGATCCGCTTCGCCCTCGCCGTGGCGGTCTGCTCGACGCCGAGGGCCTCGAGCGAGCGCAACCCGTTCTCCCACAGCCAGATCCCGGCGCCGAACATGCGCAGGTCGTCCGACCGCTCATGGACGCGGACGCTCCATCCCTTCTGGGCGAGCGCGATCGCCAACGCGAGTCCGCCGAGGCCGGCACCCGCGATCTCCGCGTGCCTGGTCGTGCTCATGCAGGGTCCTTCCGTGGTGCGGTGGGGCCGTGGGGTGGCGGCGGAGGGCCTACAGCCGGGCGGCCGACGTGCGCCGGCGCAGCAGCTGCTGGCGGTAGAGGGCGCCGCGCTTGGTCCGCGGCACCACGAACATGTCGTAGAGGACGACGACGACCACCAGGGCGGCCCACGTCGTGGCGGCGGCCCAGTCGGTCGCCGCGATGGCGATGCCGACGATCGCGGTGACGACCAGCAGGAAGACCGCGAGCGGCGTGCCGAGGCGGGCCACCAGCGGCCGGTCGAGATCCTTGCGCCGCTTCATGAGCAGGTAGAACAGCGCGACGAAGAAGTACAGCGTCGCCGACCACGTCGACAGCACGTGCGACACGAACGTGAAGTCGCCGATGTAGACGCCGATCAGCGCGAAGACCGCGAGAATGAGGATCGCCACCCAGGGGACCGAGCGGCGCGAGTAGCGGCCGATGACCCGCGGCAGGGCGCCCTGCTGACTGTAGAGGGCGAGGATCTTGCCCATGCCCATGAAGTAGACCGACAGCGTCGTGTAGGTCGCGATGAGCATGGCGATCAGCGCGAGGAAGAACAGCGGGTTGTTCCCGAACTTCTCCTCGACGACCCCGATCGTCGGGACCGGCATGAGGACCAGCGCGGCGATCGGGAGGCTGCCCAGGATGCCGATGGCCAGCGGGATCTGGCGGATCCACAGCTGCCACGCCGCGGACAGCAGCCCGATGTCGCGGGAGCGCCGGAAGTCCTTCCACTCGTCGACGAGGACCTGCTGGACCTCCATGATCCCGGCCATGATCCCGAGCCAGAGGCCGACGATCGTGAAGAAGCCGAGGAACGTGATGGGGGTCGGCGAGGGCCAGTTCAGCGAGAACGAGTCCGCGTTGGCGATCAGGGCGAACACGCAGATCGCCAGCACGATGTCGGCCACGAGCGTGATGACGACGAGCGTCGACTGCACCTTGCCGGTGATCTGGTGGCCCAGCAGGTTCAGTGCCAGGACCGGCACGAGCACCACATAGGGCCAGATCGCCGCCGGGACGCTCGGGAAGAGCAGCGCGAAGAGCTCGTTGGCGATCAGCAGCTCCAGCCACATGAACGCGCCGTACACCGGCGCGTAGAGCACGAGGTAGCTCGTGCCGAGCGGGAAGACCCCCGCCTCACGCGCGTAGGACTGGAGCGACCCGGGCTCCGGGACGGCGGTGATCATCTCCCGGTACAGCCACCAGGCCGTGTGGATGATCACCACACCGCCGACGAACCCCAGGATCGACCAGAGGATCCCGAAGGACGAGGCGATGAACACGATCCACGCCCAGCCGGCGGTGAAGAGCATCTCACCGGTGCCGATGGCGGAGACGTCGAACCAGGAGAGCGGTTTCTCGTCGACGAGCTCGATGTCGTCGAGGCCGTCCTCGGACAGTGCGTCCGACAGGGGGTCGGAGATTTCGTCACTCGTGGACACGGGCGTCCCTCTCTCGTGGGTGGGATCACGGATGGGGCTTACACGGTGCAGCGTGGGCCGCCGGACACGGCTCCTCAGAAGGTGCCTGCGGAACGTTCCCGACGGCCCATGTCCGAGACCAGGTCGGCGGCGCGTTCGTCGTCGAAGCGGAACTCCCCGGGCGTGGCGAGGTCGCGAGGGTCCGCACCGTTGCCCAGCCCGTGGACGACGTCGTAGGTGAGGTCGGTGACCGAGTAGCCGATGCCGCGCTCGTGTGGCCACGAGCGGGCGATGGCGTCCTCGTCGAACTCGACGACCCGGCCGTCCTGGACCACCGTCTCGATCGCCTCGCGGCGCTGCAGGACGGTGATGTCGGCGACCGGGTCGCCGTTCACGACGATCAGGTCGGCGATCATTCCAGGGGCGACCGTCCCGATCCTGCCCTCGAGGCCGAGCATGAGGGCGCCGTTGCCGGTGCCCGCCTGGATGGCCTCCAGCGCGGTCAGTCCCGCGTAGCGCATCAGCAGCTCGAGCTCCCGGGCGTGCCAGACACCGTAGGGGCTCAGCGAGAACCCGGAGTCCGTGCCGAGGACCATGGGGACGCCGGCCGCGTGTGCCCGGTGCAGCGCGTCGGCGGACTTCTCCAGCATCCGCTTCATCCCGTCGCGCAGCGGGGCGGGGGCACCGACGAGATGGCCCCAGTCCCCGGCGTTGGCGAGCAGCAGCAGGGTCGGGACGAGCGGCGTCCCGGACTCGGCGAGGTGGGCGACGGTCTCGTCGCTCAGGATGTTGCCGTGCATGATCCAGTCCATGCCGGCCGTGACGGCCGCGTCGACCTCCGCCGAACCGCGGGCGTGAATCGTGATCTTCTTGCCGAGCTGGTGGGCGAGATCGGCGAGCACCGTCATCTCGTGCGTGGTGAACGCCTGGAAGTCGCCGTAGGGGCTGTCGGCGAGCTTGATCAGGTCGACGCCGTTCTTCACCTGGTGGCGGACCTCGTCGATCATGTCGTCGAGCCGGTTGTGCACGATCCCGATCGAACCCTCGGGCACCCCGACGGAGTCGGGGTACCAGTCCGTGAGCCCGTTGCTGGTGGACAGGTAGCGACCCGCCGACGTCATGCGTGGGCCCTGCACGACCCCGTCGCGGATGGCGTCGCGCAGCGCGACCCCGATGTAGTAGCTGCCCCCGGGCTGGGAGATCCCGGTGACCCCGGCGCGCAGCACCTTCTGCGCGTGGAAGGCGGCCTTCAGCGTGCGCGACTCCGGGCTGGTGTAGAGGTCGATCTCCTCCTCGGACCGCGACTCGCCGTAGGTCATGTGGCAGTGCGCGTCGATCAGGCCGGGCATGACGGTGCGCCCGGTCGCATCGATCTCCCGCAGGGTCTCGCCGCGCGGCACCTGCTCGCGCGTGACGTCCGCACCGACCGCATGGATCAGGCCGTCCCGGACCAGCACCGACGAGTTCGGGACGGGCGGGTTGCCGGCGCCGTCGACGACGGTGCCGTGGGCGATCAGCAGCCAGGTGGACGGCATACGCCGGGCTCCTCGTTCCTTCGTGCGGCCGAGCCGGCCGCGGGGTGATGCGGAACCGTGGCGTGCGGGCACCGGAGGACGGAAGCGGCGGCGTGAACGGCAGCGAAACGAACGAAGTACCCACACGCGTCCGTGCGCATGCCCAAGCCGGTGTCGGCAGGGTCCGTACCGCCCTCACGAGGGGGCGAAACCGGGCCTGATCAGCGGCGGAGATCCTCGACCAGCGCGCACGTCGTCGCGGACGGTTTCGTCCCGAGCTCGCGCAGCGCGCGTTCACACGATCGGTACGCGGCGAGGACCCGGTCCGAGTCCCCCACCGCGTGTGCGAGCCGCATCTGCAGGCGCCAGCCCGCCTCCCGGGCCGGATCCGCCCGCAGGACGGCGGCCAGCAGCTCTTCCGCATGGCGGAAGGACCCGGTCTCGTAGGCTGCCTCCGCCGCCTGGAACCGGACGTCCTTGAGGATCTCCGCGAGCTGGGCACGGCGTTCCTCTGCCCACCCCGACCGGATGCCCGGCAGGTAGTCGCCGCGGCCCGCGATCGCGAGGGCGTCGAGCAGGAGGCCGAGCCGGTCGGCTCCGCGCAGGGCCTGGGCCTGCGCGAGGAGCGACACCACCCGTTTCGACTCGGTCGTCACCCGCACCCGAGATGCGAGCCGCACGACGCCGGGACCGGTCTCGGTCTCCAGCACGTCCGGTACCGCCTTGCGCAGGTGCAGGATCGCCTGCCGCAGGTACGACGACGCGGACTCGTCGCGTCGCCCCTCGAACAACGCATCGAGCAGCTGCGGGCGGGTCGCGTGCTCACGCTCCCCACGGTTCGACAGGTACGCGAGCAGCTCGACGCTCTTGGCGAGTCGCGGCTTGACCTCCTGACCGTTGAGGATCACGGCGGTGCGACCGAACTCCGCGACGTGTACCGCGGCGCCGATCACCTCACCGAGCCCACCGACCCGCGCACTGAGCGCACGGCCCAGCTCGTGCCATGCGGACTCGGCCGTCACCTCGAGGTCGAGGCGACGCGCGAGCACGTCGGGGAACTCGGCCAGTGCGTTCAGCAGGATGTGCGTCGAGCCCTGTCCCCTGGCCGCCTCCAGCGCGACATCCGCCGCAGTGTCCGCAGCGTCCTCGTCCCCGGTCCGCCAGGCGGCTTCGGAGAGGTAGACCGCCGCGGCGGGCAGGTGGAGCAGCCGTCCGCCTCGCTGCATCCCCTGCACCGCGGGCCGCAGGTGGGCGATCGCGGCGTCCACGTCGTCCTGGGCGAGGGCGATCCGGCCCTGGACCGTCGCCAGGTGCTCCGCGATCAGCGAGTAGCTGCGTCCGATCGAGCTGGCGACGAGGGGCCGCAACGCCCGGGTCGCCGCCGCCGGGTCGTGGTCCAGGCGCAGGGCGAACTCCGCCTCGATCAACCGGCTGTAGGCCTCGAACAGGACCGAACCCGTGCCGGCGATCCGCTCGCGCCCGTCGCGCAGCAGACGCCAGGCCGCCTCCTCCTCGCCGAGCTCGGCCATGAGTCGAGGCCCGACCAGCGCCTGGAGCCACACGCTGTGCTCGCTGACCGCGTCGACGAGGCGGTGGTAGAGCTCGAACGCCTCGGCGGTGCGGCCCGTGGCGAGCAGCCCGGACACCATCCAGGAGTCCGCGGCCCGCTGGGCCCACAGCGACGCGGGGCGGGTGTCCATCTCCTGGAGCCGGCCGAGGTCGAAGTGGGCGCGCATGACCAGGGCGTCGAGCGGTCCGCCGCTCAGCGCCCCCAGGCCGGGTGCCACATCGTCGGGCGGGGCCTCGACGTCGACCATCCGCATGGCGTACCGGGCGGCGTCGACGTCGGGCCCCGGCACGCCCGACTCGATCACCTCGCGCATGTCCTCCGGACGTCCGGCGTGCAGGTAGCACCACGCCATGAGTCCCGCCGCCCGTCCCGACGCCTTGGCCAGCTCGTCGCGTCGGCCCGCGGCGTCGAGCCGGTCGGCGAGCCGGACACCCGCGGCGTAGCCCTCGCGGACGACGGCGAGCATCAGCTCGGCTCCGGCGAGGGCGACGTGGTGCTCGCGGCGCACCGGCTGCAGCCGTTCGAGCCAGCGCTCGGCCGTCGGGAAGTCCGTGCGCTCGATCGCGCGCTCGAGGGCCGGCTGGACCACCGCCATGGCCTCGTCCAGTGCATCCGCGGCGAAGAGCTCTTCCAGCGCCTCCTCGTCGTGTCCCGACGCCAGCAGCAGCCGCGCGTAGGCCATCCGAAGCCTGCGCAGCTCCTCCTCGCCGCGTCGTTCGAGCCGGCGCAGGAGGAACTCGCGGAACCGGGGATGGCAGCGCATCCGGTCGCCGTCCCAGCTCACGGGGAGCCGCCGCCCGCGCAGTGCGTGCAGCCGCGACGAGGCCCCGCGCAACCCGACGGCCTCGGCCGCACGCGGCGTGACCTCCTGCAGCACGGCCGTGGTCACGAGGAAGTCCTGGTCGGCCGGGTCCAGCTGGTCGAGGATCTGCGTCGCGAGGTAGCCGTGCAGCGGATCGGCCTCGCCGCCCAGGCCGATGACGTGGTCCGTCGAACGCCAGGCCTCGAACAGGACGCCGGTCAGCCACCCCCCGGTCTCGATCAGGGCCTCCACCGGGTCGATGTCCGTGCGCCCGGACATCTCCAGCGCGTCGGCGGCCTCCTGGACCGTGAGCGCGAGGTCCTCCTCACCCACGGCCGCCACCCACGGTCCCCATCCCGAGGTCGTGACGGCCAGCTCGACCCTGCTCAGCAGCACCAGCCGCGCGGAGGCCGGCAGGTAGTTGACGAAGGCGGACACCACGCCGAGAGCCGCCGGGGAGTCCGCCAGGCGCTCGGCGTCGTCGAGCACGACGAGGACGTCGCTGCCCTCGACCGCCTCCGCGAGGAGCCCCGCGACCTCCGAGTGGGCGAGATTCGCCGCGAGCGCCCCGCTGGCGACACCCCGGATCGCCGGAATCCGGCGCGCGAGCGCCGCCTCGAGATAGACGAGCAGCCGACCGGTGGCGACGTCGGTCGTGTCGAGGTCGAGCCAGGCCAGCGGCCGCTCGAGCCGCTCGGCGGCCTGGAGCACGGCGGTGGTCTTGCCCGCGCCCGCCGACGCGTACACGACGACGAGCCGATGCTGCTCGATCAACCTGGTCAGCAGCGCCTCGACACGGGGCCGGCGGGTGACCGTCGGGCCGAGCGGCGGCGGGGTGATCTTGCGCCGGATGATCCAGTCGGGGTTGTCCGGACGTCCGGTCACACTCACACCTCCGGCGGTTTCGGCCTCGTTCACGCAGTCTGCCTCCGCCGTCCGACATGGGGGTTACGGTCCCCTCCCGAGCAACGGAGGAGCCGAGTTGCCCATCACAACCTGTGGCGCGGTGAGTGTCCACCACGAGGAGACCGGTGCCGGGCCCACGATCGTCTGGATCCCCGGCACAGGTCTGTATGGCCGCAGCTGGTCGCCGCAGACCGACCACTTCTCCGACCGGTACCGCTGCCTGACCGTCGACCTGCGCGGAGCGGGCAGCGAAGGGCCCCTCGACGCCCTCACCGTCGCCGAGCTCGCGAGGGACGTCGCCGAGTGGATGGACGCCGTCGGCGTCGGCCCGGCGATCGTGGTCGGGCTGTCGCTGGGATCGGCGGTCGCGCAGGAGCTCGCCCTCGCCCGTCCGGACCTCGTCCACGCTCTCGGTCTGGTCGCGACCTGGTCGTCGACGGCGCGCGAGCACCACATCCGCCGGCACTTCGAGTCGCGCCTGTACGCACTGGAGAACGGGCCGCTCGACGTCTTCGCCCAGTTCGCGTTCTGGATGTCCGCGCCCGCCGTCGTCGATCGCGAACCGGACCTGCAACGCGAGGTGGAAACGCTCCTCGGTGAGTACACGTCCCGCAACCCGCCGGGCACCGCGGCTCACTTCCGGGCCGACCTGTCGCACGAGACCCGGGACCGCCTCGGCACGATCACCTGCCCGACGCTCGTCGTGCACGGCGACCAGGACCTCATCACGTTGCCCTGGTACAACCGCGCGGTCGCGGAGGCCGTCCCGGGCGCCCGCCTCGAGATCGTCCCCGACGCCGGCCACCTCGTCTGGCTGGAACGACCGGCCGAGCTCAACCGCCTCCTCGACGACTTCCTCGCCGAGATCGCCGCCGACCTCGCCGCGTCGCGCGGCAGCGGCTGAGCCGGCCTCGCCCACCTGCCCGGACAGGCGCTTCGGCCGGCCGACGGCGACACCCGGACCCCGGACCTCCATCCGGCCGGTCCTTTCGCACGTCCCCCGGTGGCGGCCTCGTCAGCGTCGCCCGGCGGCACCGGGTGGGCCCTCTGCGGCCCGGGTCTTCTCCATCTCGTCGGCGAAACGGGTCAGCAGGTCGGCGAAGCGGTCGCGGTCGGCCGCCGGCCAGTCCGCCAGCATCCGCGCGATCCCCTCGTTGCGCAGCCGCCGGTTCTCGGCGAAGACGCGACGCCCCTCGTCGGTGGCGACGAGCAGCACCGCGCGGCCGTCGTCGGGATCGGTGACCCTTTCCACGAGCCCCAGCCGCACCAGGTGCGCGACCTGCCTGCTCACCGTCGACGGGTCCGAGTGCACCGCGTCGGCCAGCGCCCGCGAGCGGTACGGGCCGTCCTTCACCAGGTGCACGAGCAGCACGTAGGTGGCTCGCTCGACGCCGTCGGGATGCTCGATCTGGTGCAGGGCGTAGGCGCGCTCGATGAGCCGGACGAGCCGCACGAGCCCCGTGCCGATGCGGTCGGCGCCGTCGATGTCGAGGACCCCCGCGTCGCCGACCGCGGCGGGCGCGAGCCCGCCGGCGCCCGGTTCGGCGTCGGGCGACGGCGGCCGGAACCCGTTCACGACGTGCCGCTCCGCTCAGACGCGCTCGAACAGCGCGGCCAGGCCCTGCCCGCCGCCGATGCACATCGTCTCGAGCCCGTACCGGGCCCCGCGCCGCTGCATCTCACGGGTCAGCGTCGCGAGGATGCGGCCGCCGGTGGCACCGACCGGGTGGCCCAGCGAGATGCCGGACCCGTTGACGTTGAGCCGGTCGAAGTCGGTCGGGGTGAAGCCCCACTCCCGGGTGCAGGCCAGCACCTGCGCGGCGAAGGCCTCGTTCAGCTCGATCAGGTCGATGTCCTTGAGCGCGACCTCGGCCCGGTCGAGTGCCTTCGCGACGGCAGGGACCGGGCCGATGCCCATCGTCCTCGGCGCGACGCCACCGAGCCCCCACGACACGATGCGCGCCAGCGGCCGCAGCCCCAGCTCCGCCGCCCGCGCCGGATGGGTCACGACGCAGATCGCGGCGCCGTCGTTCTGCCCGGAGGCGTTGCCCGCGGTGACGGTGGCCTCCGGGTCGTCGCGGCCCAGCACCGGGCGCAGCGCGGCGAGCACCTCGACCGTGGAGTCCGGACGGATGTGCTCGTCCTGATCGACCACCGTGTCGGACTTCCGTCCCTTCACCGTCACCGGGACGAGCTCGTCGGCGAACCGGCCCGCCGCCTGCGCGGCCGCCGCCCGCTGGTGGCTGCGGACGGCGAACTCGTCCTGCTCCTCGCGCGGGATCGAGTACTCCCGGCGCAGATTCTCGGCCGTCTCGAGCATCCCGCCGGGCACCGGATGGTTCACCCCGCCCGCGGTGACGCGGCCGCGGGCCAGCGCGTCGTGCAGCATCACGCCCGGCCCGCCCTTGACGCCACGGCGCATGCCCGTCGAGTAGAACGGCGCGTTGGACATCGACTCCGCGCCACCGGCGAGGACGACCTCGGCCGCGCCCGTCTGCACCTGCATCGCCGCGTAGATCACGGCCTGCAGGCCGGAGCCGCAGCGGCGGTCGATCTGGATGCCTCCCGCGGTGACCGGCAGACCGGCGTCGAGCGCGACGACCCGGCCGATCGCGGGCGCGTCCATCGTCGGGTAGCAGTGCCCGAGCACGACGTCGTCGACCGCCTCGCCCGGCAACCCCGTGCGCTCCAGCAGCGCCGCGACCACCGTCGAGGCGAGCACCTGCGCGGGGACGTCGCGCAGCGACCCCCCGAAACCCCCGACGGGGGTTCGCACCGGCTCGCAGATCACCGCGTCACGCATCGTCGCCCCTACCTCGATCCCGTCGACCGCCTGCCCGCGGACGGGCCCGGACGGACTGCTCAGACGTACTGGCGGGTCAGCCACTCCGCGACGAGCGCGGGCCGCTCCGACCCCTCGATCTCGATGGTCGCCTTCGTGGTGATCTGGACGCCACCGTCGACGTCTGTGACGTCCGCGATCTCGACGACGGCGCGCACCTTGCTGCCCACGGGCACCGGCGAGGTGAAGCGGACCCGGTTGAGGCCGTAGTTGATGCCCATCCGGGTGCCCTCGATCCGGTAGACCTGCCCGATCAGCACGGGCAGCAGCGAGAGGCTGAGGAAGCCGTGCGCGATCGTCGTCCCGAACGGACCGGCCTTCGCCTTCTCGACGTCGACGTGGATCCACTGGTGGTCCTCGGTGGCGTCGGCGAAACCGTCGATGCGGCCCTGGTCGATGGTGAACCAGTCGCTCTCGCCGACGGTCGTCCCGACGGCCCCCTTCAGATCGTCCACACCGTTGAAGACGCGCATCTCCTGCCCTTCCCGCGAGGCTCCCGGGCGACCCCGGCCGATCCGGTCACCCTGCCACATCCGCGCACCGCTCCCGCCGCGGCGAGCGCCACACCTGCGGATCCGCTCTCGGTTCGCGATCGCACCGCCGGGGGCACTATCGTGCGGCCTGCGACAGGGGCGTAGGGGCCGGGAGCCGCGGGGGCGGGGCACCGGTCCCGTCAGGGAAACGGTGGTGCCATGACGCATCGGGACGGGTGTGCCCGGACGTCCGCGGCACTCGCGGCGGACCCACCGTGACGGCCACCGATCCGCCCGATCCCGTCACCCCCCACCACGAGGGTGTTCCCTTCGGCGGTGCCGGCGCCCTCGCCGTCCAGCTGGCCCCGCGGCTGCACGCCGCGCTCCGGACGGCCGCGCCCGTCGTCGCCGTGCTCGACGAGGCCGAGCGTGCGGCCCTCGGCGCGGAGCTGGGCGCGGCGGCGTCGGGCATCGAGTTCCTCGACCCCGCCGACGTCTACCGGGTCCCGGCGTTCACCGTCGCCGTGCGCTGGGCGCGGCTGAGCCGACGGGCCGAGCCGGGCGCGCGGGCGACGGTCGTCGGCCAACACGTCGCGCTGCCCGGCGGCGACGGTCCCGGCTACTGGGCGCGCCTGGACGCGGCGCTCGACGTCGCGCTCGCCGGGCTGCCCGTCGAGGTGCTCTGCCCGTTCCCCGACGGCGACGACGTGCTCTCCCGCACGACGCACCGCACGCTGCTCTCCGGCGGGCACTCCGTCCCCACGGCCGCGTTCCGCGAGCCGCTGGAGGTCGTCGCCGAGTTCCCCCCTCCGCCACCTCCCGACCTGGGTGAGCCCGGGGTCGTGCTGCCGTTCGGTCTGGAGGGCCTCGGCGGGCTGCGCCGCACCGTCGCGACCGTGGCCACCGACGGGGGGCTCCGGACCGAACGGGTCGCCGACTTCGTGCTGGCCGTCAACGAGATCGCCAGCAACAGCGTCGAGCACGGGCCCGGCTCGGGGACCCTGCGGATGTGGGTCACCGACGGCCAGGTCGTCGCCGAGGTGCACGACGCGGGCCGGCTGCGGGTGCCGTTCCCCGGGCTGGTGGCCCCGCCGCCGACGGGGGTGCGCGGGCGCGGGCTGTGGCTGGCCTCCGAGCTCTCCGACGTCCTGCAGGTGTGGAGCGACGCGGGGGGCACCGTCATTCGGGTGACCATGACTCTCTGACCTGCCACCGGCGGGCCCGGCGGCGGAGGATGTCGGGATGGACCCCGTCGCGCGCTTCGGCGCCCTCGTGGGCCGGGGCGAGCCCGACCTCGACGTCGGCGCGCTCGCCATCGCCGCGGGCGCCCAGCCGGGCCTGGACCCCGACCGCTGGCTGCGCGAGCTCGACCGGCTCGCGGCCGCCGTCCCGGCGGGTTCGGGCGTCACCGGCGTCCTGCGCGTGCTGTTCGAGGAGGAGGGCTTCACCGGCAACACGACGGACTACTACGACCCGCGCAACTCGCTGCTGCCGCACGTCCTGCGCCGGCGCACGGGCATCCCGATCACGCTCGCCGTCGTGACGATCGAGGTGGGCAGGCGGGCCGGGGTACGGCTGCAGGGCGTGGGCATGCCCGGGCACTTCCTGGTCCGCGAGGCCGAGACCGGGGTCCATGTCGACGTCTTCTCCGGCGGCCGGCTGCTCGACGACGCGGACTGCGAGCGGCTGTTCCGGGCGTCGACGGGATCGGCGACGCGCTCGGTGCGGTTCAGCCGCGACCTCATGCCCGTCGCGACGAACCGCCAGATCCTCGTCCGGATGCTGGAGAACCTGCGCGGCGTCTACGGCAGGCGCAGGCGCCCCGCCGACCTGGAGTGGGTGCTGCGGATGCGGCTGGCCGTCCCCGGCGCCCCGGAGACCGCGATCCCGCTGCTCGTCGAGCTGGCCGACGCGCTCGGCAAGCAGGCGCGCTGGCCCGAGGCCGCCACGCTGCTGCGCGACGCCGCCGACGACCCCGAGGCGCCGCTCGAGCCGGCGCAGCGCGACGCGCTGCGGGAGACGGCGCGTGCCCAGCTGGCGAACCTGAACTGAACGTCGCGTCCGGGCGGGTGGGGCTGCTCTCGTCCGGCGGTCGGCACGGGCGCCCTCGCCTACCGTGGAGCCGTGGCATCCTCGCGCAGGCTCAGGGCTCTGATCACCAACGACGACGGGATCGACTCCCCGGGCCTCTGGGCGCTCGCCGACGCCACCCGCGACGCCGGCTTCGACGTCGTCGTCGCGGCGCCGCACCGCGACGCCAGCGGTGTCGGCGCCTCGGTCTTCGCGGTCCGTGGCGAGGACGGCGTGGCCGTGCACCCGCGCGAGCTGCCCGGGCTCGACGGCGTTCCCGCGTACGCGGTCGAGGGGCACCCGTCGTTCATCGTCTACGCCTCCGGCCGCGGCTGGCTCGAGCCGAAGCCCGATCTCGTCGTCTCCGGGATCAACCTCGGTGCCAACGTCGGACGGTCGGTGCTGCACTCGGGCACGGTCGGCGCCGCGCTGACGGCGGGCCTGCAGGGCTGGTACGGACTCGCGGTGTCGCTCGACACCGGCTGGACCCCGCCGGAGCACCCGCACTGGGAAGCCGCGACGGCCGGCCTGCCCGAGGTGTTCGACCTGCTGCTCTCCCGCGATCCCGGGACGGTCCTGTCCTACAACGCGCCCGACGTCGATCCCGCCGCGCTGCGCGAGCTGCGGGAGGCGGAGCTGGCCGAGTTCGGCACGGCGCAGGTCGTCGTCGAGCACCGGGAGGCCGGACCGGGCGGCGCGACGCACGGGACGCTGCGGTCGTCGCTGCACGAGGTGGGCGAGCAGCCGTCGCCGACCAGCGACGTGGGGCTGCTCGCCGCGGGCCACCCGACGGTGACGGAGCTGCGGTCGGTGGCCGCCGTCCCCGGTGTCCTGGGCGGGGTGGTCGTCACGTCGGCGCACTGAGCCGACCGCGTAGCGTGGCCTTCGGTCACGCTACGTGTCTACGCACCCCCGGATCGTGACACGGGTGTGGCGCAGGGCACCATCTGCGAATGGACGCAGCGTGGAGCCGCGCCGAGTGGGCGACGCACTTCTCCCGCACGGTGGCCGAGGAGATTCGTCTCGGGATCCGGTCGGGCGTTCTCACCTGGGCCGAGGCCGACGAGTTGCTCGCGCGCCTGCGCGTCGTCGTCGACCAGGCGCTGGAACCGATCAGCTGACGCGCCGCGGACCGGGTGCTCCTCGGCGCCGGTCGGTGCTCGGCGCCGTCAGTGCTCGTCGCCGCCGGTGAGCTTCTCCTCGAGGTCGTCGGCGACCGCGACGACGACCCGGAACGGCCTGTCGAAATCGCCGAGCTCGGCGTCGGCCAGCGGCACGGAGTGCCGGAACACCGCGACGCCGTCGGTGGCCGCGACCCCGCCGACCACCGACGCGCTCGCGAGGGTCAGCAGCTCGGCGAGGTCGACGTCGGCCACGCGGCAGATCGGCGAGGAGATCTGCGCCCACGCGTGCCCGTCGTCGCCCACGACCTGACGCACGACGACGAGCTGGGTGCGCTCGCCCCTCGTCGGCAGGTTGAACCAGAGCTCCTCGTCGCTCTGGCGCATGATCTCGTAGCGCACACGGACGTAGGACACGAGATCGTCCCAGCTGGCCACGTCGGCTCCTCCCGGTCGTCGCGGCGACCGTACCGCGGGCCCGCTACAGCCCGAGCTGGCGGGCGATCAGCATCTTCTGGACCTCGGACGTGCCCTCGCCGATCTCGAGGATCTTGGCGTCGCGGTAGAAGCGGCCGACGGGGAACTCGTTCATGAAGCCGTAGCCGCCGAAGATCTGCGTCGCGTCACGGGCGTTGTCCATCGCGGCGTTCGACGACACCAGCTTCGCGATCGCCGCCTCCTTCTTGAACGGCTTGCCGGCCTGCATCTTCGCCGCCGCGGCGTACCAGGCCAGCCGCGACGTGTGCGCCCGCGACTCCATCTCGGCGATCTTGAACTGGATCGCCTGGTAGCTCCCGATCGGCTGGCCGAACGCCTCGCGCTCGTGGGCGTAGCGCACCGACTCGTCGACACAGCCCTGCGCGAGCCCGGTGCCCAGCGCGGCGATCGCGACGCGGCCCTCGTCGAGGATCGACAGGAACTGCGCGTAGCCACGGCCGCGCTCGCCGAGCAGGTTCCCGGCGGGGACGCGGCAGTCGTCGAAGGACAGCTCGTGGGTGTCCGAGGCGTTCCAACCGACCTTGGAGTACTTCGGTGCCACCGTGAACCCGGGCGTCCCCGACGGCACGATGATCGCCGAGATCTCCTTCTTACCGCCCTCGCGCTCGCCGGTGATCGCGGTGACCGTCACCAGCGAGGTGACGTCCGTGCCGGAGTTGGTGATGAACGACTTCGAGCCGTTGATGACCCACTCGTCGCCGTCGAGGCGGGCGGTGGTCCGCGTGGCGCCCGCGTCGGAGCCGCCGCCGGGCTCGGTGAGGCCGAACGCGCCGAGCTTGGTGCCGGCGACCAGGTCGGGCAGCCAGCGGGCCTTCTGCTCGTCGGTGCCGAAGCGGTAGATCGGCATCAGGCCGAGCGAGACACCCGCCTCCAGGGTGATCGCGACGGACGAGTCGACGCGCCCCAGCTCCTCCAGCGCGATGCACAGGGCGGTGTAGTCGCCGCCCATGCCGCCCAGGTCCTCGTCGACGGGCAGGCCGAACAGGCCCATCCGGCCCATCTTCGCGACGAGCTCGTACGGGAACTCCTCGCGCTCGTAGAACTCCCCGATGACGGGGGCGACGTCCTTGCGCGCGAAGTCCTCGACCGTGCGACGCAGGGCCTCCTGCTCCTCGCTGAGCTCGAGATCCACCGCTTACTCCTCCTCCGTGTCCACGTTGAGCAGCACCGCGTCCTTCGCGACGGCCGCGCCCGCCCGGGCGCGCAGGTCGCGGACCACACCGTCGACCGGTGCGGTGAGCACGTGCTCCATCTTCATCGCCTCGACCACGACCAGCCGCTGACCCGCGACGACGGTGTCACCCTCGGCGACGTCGACCACCGTCACGGTGCCGGGCATGGGACTGACGACGGGTCCGCCGCCGGCCGCGGCGTCGGCACGGGCCGCCTCGAGCCGTCCCTGCTCGCGCACGGCCCAGGTGTACCCGTCCCGGCCGATCCACAGCGTGCCGTCGTCGGCGCGCGCTGCCCTGTACCGCCGGCTGACACCCCCCTGTGCGTGGCGATAGTCGCCACGGCGACCATCGCCACTCACGACCTCTGTACAGGTCTGCACCGGCTCGTCGGAAGCGATCGCCAGCGACGCGTCGGCCGCGCGGCCACGGGCCCGGACCTCGACCGGGTCGTGGCCCGCGACGAGCAGGGTGCGCGTCGTCGCGGCGGGGTCGCCGAGGCGCCAGCCGCCCGGGATGTCGAAGGGGTCGACGACGGGTCCCGCGGGCTCGAGACCGAGCAGGGTCACGCCGGTGGCGACACCGAGGACGTCGGCGGGCAGGTCGGCGGTGGTCCAGTCCTCGAGCCGGCGGCCGACGAGGCCGGTGTCCAGGTTCGCGGCGCGGACGTCGTCGTCGGCGAGCAGGGTGCGCAGGAAGCCGATGTTGGTGCCCAGACCCAGCAGCGTGGTGTGGGCGAGGGCGGTGTCGAGGCGGCGGATCGCCTCGTCGCGGTCGGCACCGTGGGCGATGACCTTGGCGAGCATGGGATCGTAGTCGGAGCCGACGACGCTCCCGGCCTCGATGCCCGCGTCGACCCGCACACCCAGGCCGGTCGGCGCCTCGAACGCGAGCACGCGCCCGCCCGTCGGCAGGAACCCGGCGGCCGGGTCCTCGGCGTAGACGCGGACCTCGATCGCGTGCCCCTGCAGCGAGACGTCGTCCTGCGTGAGGGGGAGCCGCTCGCCCGCCGCCACCCGCAGCTGCAGCTCCACCAGGTCGAGGCCGGTGACCAGCTCCGTAACCGGGTGCTCGACCTGCAGCCGGGTGTTCATCTCCATGAAGAAGAACTCGTCCGGCCGGTCGCCGCCCACGATGAACTCGACGGTCCCCGCGCCGGTGTAGCCGACCGACCGGGCCGCCTCGACCGCCGCCGCGCCCATCCGCTCCCGCTGCTCGGGCGTGAGCAGCGCCGACGGCGCCTCCTCGACGATCTTCTGGTGCCGGCGCTGCAGCGAGCACTCGCGTTCGCCCAGGTGCACGACGGTGCCGTGGGCGTCGGCCAGCACCTGGATCTCGATGTGCCGCGGCGTCGTGACCAGCCGCTCGACGAGCAGGGTGTCGTCGCCGAACGCGCCCTTCGCCACGCGCCGCGCGCCGACGATGGCGTCGGCGAGGTCCTCGGCGCGGTGCACCTCGACCATGCCCTTGCCGCCGCCGCCCGCGGACGGCTTGAGCAGCACCGGGTAGCCGATCTCGTCGACGGCGGCGGCGAGGTCGTCGTCGGAGAGGCCGGCGCCGTCGGAACCGGGGACGACCGGCACCCCCGCCTTCGCGACGGTCTGCTTGGCGCGGATCTTGTCGCCCATCGCCTCGATCGCCGACGCCGGTGGGCCGACGAACACGATCCCGGCGGCCTCGCACGCCGCCGCGAACGCGGTGTTCTCCGACAGGAAGCCGTAGCCGGGGTGGATCGCCTCCGCGCCCGTCGCGCGGGCGGCCTCGATCACGCGCTCGATCGAGAGGTAGCTCTCCGCCGCGGCGGCGGGCCCGATCCGGACGGCGACGTCGGCCGCCGCGACGTGCGGGGAGCCCGCGTCGGCGTCGGAGTACACCGCGACCGACCGGATGCCCAGCCTGCGCAGGGTGCGGATGACCCGCAGCGCGATCTCGCCGCGGTTGGCGACCATCACCGTGCCGAACACAGGACCTCCTCGTGGCCGACGCCTCGTGCAGGAACGGCACTTTCCCGCAACTGGGCTGCGGGAAAGTGCCGTTCCTGCAGCTCGGGGAGCCTGATGCGCACGGCGCTCACATCCGGAAGACGCCGAACGCGGGATCCCCGAGGGGCGCGTTGGCGGCGATCGAGAGGGACAGGCCCAGCACGCGGCGGGTGTCGGCGGGGTCGATGACGCCGTCGTCCCACAGCCGGGCCGAGGAGTAGTAGGGGTGGCCCTGCGTCTCGTACTGGGCGCGGATCGCATCGGGGTCGGCGGTGCCGACGGTGCCGAGCACGGTCGCGGCCTGCTCGCCGCCCATGACGGAGATTCTGGCGTTGGGCCACATGAACAGGAACCGGGGCGAGTAGGCCCGGCCGCACATCGCGTAGTTGCCGGCGCCGAACGACCCGCCGATGACGACGGTCAGCTTCGGCACCCGCGTCGACGCGACGGCGGTGACCATCTTCGCGCCGTTCTTGGCGATGCCGCCCGCCTCGTACTCGCGCCCCACCATGAAGCCGGAGATGTTCTGCAGGAACACCAGCGGGACGCCGCGCTGGTCGCACAGCTCGACGAAGTGCGCACCCTTCACCGCGGACTCGCTGAAGAGGATGCCGTTGTTGGCGACGATCCCGACCGGATGGCCGTGGATCCGCGCGAAGCCGGTGACGAGCGTCGTGCCGTAGCCGGCCTTGAACTCGTGGAACCGCGACCCGTCGACGATCCGCGCGACGACCTCGCGCACGTCGTAGGGGGTGCGGGTGTCTGTCGGCACCATCCCGTAGAGCTCGGCGGGGTCCACCACCGGCTCCTCGGTGGGCACGACGTCCCACGGCCGCGCAGCGCGTGGCCCCAGGGTGGCGACGATCGAGCGGACGATCGCGAGGGCGTGCGGGTCGTCGTCGGCGAGATGGTCGGTGACGCCGGAGACGGTGGAGTGCAGCTCGCCGCCGCCCAGCTCCTCGGCGGTGACGACCTCGCCCGTCGCGGCCTTCACCAGCGGCGGACCGCCCAGGAAGATCGTGCCCTGGTTGCGGACGATGACGGCCTCGTCGCTCATCGCCGGGACGTACGCCCCGCCCGCCGTGCAGGATCCCATGACCGCGGCGATCTGCGGGATGCCGAGGCCCGACATCGTGGCCTGGTTGTAGAAGATGCGCCCGAAGTGCTCGCGGTCCGGGAAGACGTCGTCCTGCTGCGGGAGGAACGCGCCGCCGGAGTCGACGAGGTAGATGCAGGGCAGCCGGTTGTGCAGGGCCACCTCCTGCGCACGCAGGTGCTTCTTGACCGTCATCGGGTAGTAGGTGCCGCCCTTGACGGTGGCGTCGTTGGCGACGATCACGCACTCCCGCCCGGACACCCGGCCGACGCCGGTGATCATCCCGGCACCCGGCGCGTCGCCGCCGTAGAGCCCGTGGGCGGCCAGCGGGGAGAGCTCCAGGAACGGCGACGACGGGTCCAGCAGCGCGTCGACGCGGTCGCGCGGGAGGAGCTTGCCGCGTTCGACGTGCCGCGTCCGGGCCCGCTCCGAACCGCCGAGCCGGGCGGTCGCGAGGGTCGCGGCGAGGTCGGCGACGAGGTCGCGGTGCGCGGCGGAGTTGCGCCGGAACGACTCGGAGGTGGGGTCTGCCGCGGTTCCCAGCACGGGGGCCACCCCCCGGACGTCGGTGTCGAGCGACGTCATGGACACCCTCCTCGGTTAGCGATCGTTAACATGTTAGCGATTGTTAACGTCGGGCGCCAGGGTCACCGGGGACGTGCGAGGAGCGCCACCCCGCCGGATTTCTGCGTCCCGCAGGATTCGACGACCGGGAAACGGGCATACAGCGTCGAGCGCGCCACAGCGACGCGCCAGGAGAAGGAGGCCCACATGGCTCCGAAGACCACGTCATCGCCCGAGGACTCCGAGGTCCTCACGGTCGTCACCGGGCCGCGCGGCACGAGTTACGAGTGCCCCGACCTGGCGACGCTCGACCGGCATCTCACCACCCTCTGCGCCCGGATCCGTCAGGCGACGCCGCAGTTCCCCAGCCTCGCCAGAGCCTTCCGCGACGACATCGACGTCCTGCTCGACCGGCGTCGCTGGCTCGAGCTGACCTCGGCCTGAGCGCAGCCCCGACCCGCGAGCCGACGCGCGCCGGCCGGCCGCACCCGTCGCGAGGCCGCGGCCACACCCCCTCCGTTAGCGGTTGCTAACCGGCTACGCTGCGCCGATGGCCGTTCCGACGGGTGCCGCCACCGGCCGGCGCGAGCAGATCCTCACCGTCGCGGCCCGGCTGTTCGCCAGGCACGGGTTCCACGGCGTGAGCATCGCCGACCTCGGCGCGGCGGTGGGCGTCAGCGGCCCGGCGCTGTATCGGCACTTCCCCGGCAAGGAGGCGCTGCTCGCGGAGATGCTCGTCGGAATCAGCGAGCACCTGCTGGCCGGCGGCCGCGAACGCGCCACCGTCGACGGCGACGCCCGGGCCACGCTCGAGGCACTCGTCGACTTCCATCTCGACTTCGCGCTGACCTCGCCCGACCTGATCGTCGTGCAGGACCGCGACCTCGCGAACCTGCCCCCCGAGCCGCGGCGCAGGGTTCGCCTGCTGCAGCGCACCTACGTCGAGATCTGGGTGGACGTGCTGCGGGAGATCACCCCCGGGCTGACGCCCGAGGCCGCCCGCATCGCGGCGCACGGCGCGTTCGGGCTGCTCAACTCGACCCCGCACAGCGGTGCGCGCGGCAGCACCCGCGAGGTCGCCGCGCTCCTGCGCGGCATGGCCCTCACCGCCCTGACGACGCTTCCCGCGGCCTGACCACCCGGCCGCCGAGCCCACCCGCCCGCGCTTCCCCCTCGCGCGACCTTGGCTGCTGCCCGCCACCCGAGCGCAACCTCACCGCTGCCCACAGCCCCGGCGACGACCGCCAGGTTGCGCCCGCCCATCCCCGCGCAACCCCACCGCTGCCCACCGCCCCGGCGACGACCGCCAGGTTGCGCCCGGCCATCCCCGCGCAACCCCACCGCTGCCCACCGCCCCGGCGACGACCGCCAGGTTGCGGCCGGCTATCCCCGGACGACCTCGCTGCTGCCCTCGGCCCGGTCGGCGGCCGACAGAGGGAGCTCCCGGGCGACTCGCGCGCCGCCGACCAGCAGCCGCAGGCCGTTGAGGCAGACCACGACGGTGGAGAGCTCGTGCCCGGCGACCCCCAGGACCAGCGGCAACGTCCCCACCAGGTCCCAGGTCACCAACCCGGCGATCACTGCGCCGGCGACGACGAGGTTCGCCCGGGCGACGCGGGTGGCCCGGCGAGCGAGCTCGACGAGCGCGGGCAGCACGGCCATGGGGTCGCGCAGCAGCACGCCGTCGCCGGCCTGCACGCTCAGGGCGCTCGCACCCGCCCCGACCGCGAGCCCGACGTCCGCGACGGCGAGCAGGGGCGCATCGTTGACGCCGTCTCCCGCCGCGAGGACGGTCCGCCCGTCGCGCCGCCAGGCCTCGACGACGTCGGCCTTGTCGTCGGGAAGCAGTCCGGAGCGGACGTCGACGAGGCCGAGCCGCGCGGCGACCGCGGCCGCGGGGCGCGCGGCGTCCCCGGTGAGCAGGACGGGGGCCGCGCCGGTGAGGCGGGTGAGCGCGTCGACGGCGGACGCGGCGCCGGGGCGCACGTCGTCGGTGATGCCCAGTACTCCCCGGACCTGCCCGTCGACGCTCACGACGACGGCCGTCGCGCCCGAACCCTCGACGTCCTCGACCGCCCCGGCCGGACCGGTCCAACCGGCCGGACCGGCCGCATCGCCTCGCGACGGGCGGCCGACCGTCACCTCCCGCCCGCCGACCGTGGCGCGGACCCCGATTCCCGGCTCGGCCACGAAGGCACTCGCCGCCGGGACGGTCAGCCGCCGGCGCTCGGCCTCCTCGCGGACCGCGCGCCCCAGCGCGTGCTCGCTCCCGGCCTCCGCCGCGGCGGCGAGCGCGACGAGCCCGTCGGGATCGGCGGCGCGCACCGTCACGACGCGTGGCCTACCCGTGGTCAGGGTCCCCGTCTTGTCCATGGCCACGGCGTCGACGGCCGCGAGCGCCTCGACGACGGTCGCGTCGCGCAGCAGTGCCCCACGCCGGGCGGCGACGGCGATCGCGGCGAGCAGCGGCGGCATCGTCGCGAGCACGACGGCGCAGGGCGACGCGACGATCATGAACGTCATGGCGCGCAGCAGGGTCGGCTCGAACGCGGCCCCGAACAGCAGCGGCACCCCGAGCAGCGCGAGCGTCACCACGACGACGCCGACCGAGTAGGGCTGCTCGATGCGCTCGATCAGCAGCTGCCGCCGCGATGCCGAGTCCGTGGCACGCTGCACCCGCTCCCGGATGCCGGCGACGACCCAGTCCCGGGGCTCGCGCGTCACCCGTACCCGCAGCACCCCGGTGCCGTTGACCGTGCCGGCGTGCACGGCGGTCCCGATCCCGGCCGCCCGCGGCAAGGGTTCGCCGGTCAGGGACGCGGTGTCGATCTCGCTCGCCCCGTCGACGACCTCGCCGTCCGCGGGAACGCGGTCGCCGGGCCGGACGAGGACGACGTCGCCGACGCGCAGGTCGCGGGCGGGGACTCGGGTCTCGCCGCTGTCGTCGACCCGGACCGCCGTCTCGGGCGCGAGGTCGAGCAACGCCTCGATCCCGCGCCGGGTCCGCGCGGTCATGACGGCCTCCAGCGCGCCCGACGTCGCGAAGATGACGACGAGCAGGCCGCCGTCGAACGGCTGCCCGATCGCCGCCGCGGCGAGCGCGGCCACGACCATCAGCAGGTCGACGTCGAGCTTGCCGTGCCGCAGCGCGCGCAGGCCCGACCAGGCCGGTTCCCATCCGCCCGCGGCGTAGCAGACCACCCAGGCGACGACGGTCAGCGTGGCGGGCGCGCCCAGCAGCTGACCGGGGGCGGCGACGGCGAACGCGGCGAGCGCGCACACGGCGGAGCGGATCTCAGGGAGCACTCACCTACTATCTGCGTATACACGCAGATACGCAATCAGAGAGAATGCCCTCAGAGCAGCCCGGCGCGCGTCAACCGCTCCTCGTACAGGTCGAGCGCCTCCTGTTCGTCGGACGCCTCGGCCTCCGACCGCTCCCACAGGTCGCCGAGATCGACCGATGCCCGGGCGAGCCGCTCCGCCCACGCCGCGGCGTCGCGCCGCCAGTAGCCGATCACCCCGTACGAGCCCGACGGCAGCCGCAGCTCGTGGCGCAGGTACCGGCGGACCGCCCGGGTCGCGGCCGCCTCCCCGGCGACGTAGACGTACCCCGACCCCTCGGGGATCTCGACCTCACGGGCGAGCCGTTCGAGCTCGGACGCACCGTGCCGGACGCCGGGGTTGTGCACCCACCTGACCTCGGCGTTCGGGAGCTCCTGCTCGTCGTCGGCCGTCGGCACCTCGGCGACGACCAGCGTGCGCAGACCGGCGAGAGCCTCCTCGGCGATCCGCCCGGCGGCCGGCAACCCGGTCGTGTCGACGAGCAACAGCTGCCACCGGACGTCGGCGGGCCGGACGAACCAGCTGTTGCGGTAGGTGACCGAGAGCAGGTCGCCCACCTCGGCGCGGCGCAGCCAGGAGGTGGCCGCGCCGCCCTCGTGCGCGATCACGTCGACGGTGAGGCGGGTGCCCTCGACCCGCCGGACCGTGTACCAGTGCCCGCGCTCGGCATCGGGCTCCGCGACGTGCGATCCCGCGGCGGGGAAGTTCAGCACGCAGCCCTCGTCCGGGACCCCCAGCGTCGTGAAGCCGGGGACGTCGAGGCGGACGCGCGTGATCGACGGCGACAGCGCGGTCACGTCGAGCACGCGGGCCTGCAGGGCTTCGGTCATCGATTACCTCCTGCGCGACCCACGGGCGTGGACCCGTGCCGCGCGACGTCGTGCGATCGAGCGGGGCAGAGGGCAGCGGTCAGGCGCCGGCGGCGCCTTCCATCTGCTCGATCAGGGTCTTCGGCCGCATGTCCGTCCAGTTGGCCTCGATGTGGTCGAGGCACTCCTGGCGCGACGCCTCCCCGAAGACGACCGTCCAGCCGTCCGGGACGACCGCGAACGTGGGCCACAGGGAGTACTGGCCCTCGTCGTTGATCAGGGCGTAGAAGACGCCGCCCTCGTCGTCGAACGGATTACCGGACATCTGTGCGGTCCCTTCGGTCTGGATCGCGCCGGGGTCGGCGTGATTGAGGTTAGCCTAACCATCGCTCATTGCCGCCTCGTGCACCTTTCGAGTGATTTGCCCGCCGGGCCCGCCCGGGCCGGTTCCGCACCGGACGATGCGGGCGAACCAGGACGCCGGAACAGTTCGTCAGATGGGCGATGACCGCTAGACTCCGCCTCGTGCACGACGGCATCGCAGGCTTCGACATGCCCGATCCGGACGAGGTCCGCCGGGCTGCCGACGCGTTGCGCCTGCTGGCCGACCCGACCCGGATCAAGATCCTCTGGGCGCTGCTGCAGGGCGAGTCGAACGTCGCCTGCCTGGCCGAGCTCGTGGGGTCGCAGCCCGCCGCGGTCAGCCAGCACCTCGCGAAGCTCCGGCTCGCGGGGCTCGTCGAGGGCCGTCGCGAAGGCACGTTCGTCTACTACACGGCGCCCGACGAGCGCGTCCGCCGGTTGCTCACCGAGGCCCTCGGCCAGCCGGTCGCACCCTCCTGAGGCCCGTGGGGGGTGGCGTCGGTCACCCCTGGCGGAGCACGATGGGCCCCGACGTCGTTCCCAGCGTGGCGAGCGGACCACCACGCGAGGGGATCCGACGATGAACCAGGCCACGACGTACCCGCACCCCGGCGCCCCCGTCCCGGGCACGGCGCAGGCGGTCGCCGCGGGCGTCGTCTCCGAGTCCGAGCACGAGGCCCTGCGCCACGACATCCGCCGGCTCTCCACGATGCTCGGCCGCACCGTCGCGCGGCAGGCGGGCGAGGAACTGCTGGAGCTGACCGAGGCCGTCCGCCGGCTCGCGCGGACGGCCGTCACCACCGGCGGCGCGACCGACGCGGAGATCGCGCGGCTGCTCTCCGGCCTCGACGCGCCGACGACGGTCACCCTCGCCCGCGTCTTCTCCCAGTACTTCCAGCTCGCCAACATCGCCGAGCAGCTGCACCGGTCGCGCGAGCTGCGGATCCTGCGCCCACGCGACGAGCGGCCGCTGCGTACCGTCATGCGCAGGCTCGCCGCCGAGGCCGACCACGACGCCGTCGAGGAGGTCCTCGCCCGGGCCGAGCTGGCGCCGGTCTTCACCGCACACCCGACGGAGTCGTCGCGGCAGTCGGTGCTGCGGATCCTGCGCCGGATCGCCGAGCTGCTGGCCGACGAGGCACCCGACGACGAGCTGCACGCGATGGTCGACGCGTTGTGGCAGACCGACGAGATCCGGCCCGGCGCCCCGACCGTCGCCGACGAGGCCCGCGCCATCGGCTGGTACCTCGAGCAGCTGGGCCGCCGCGCCGTGCCCGACCTGGTCGCGGAGCTGGAGGCGCAGGCGCGGCACGCCGGGTTCACCGTTCCGGCGGGGGCACGGCCGATCGCGCTGGGCACCTGGGTGGGCGGCGACCGCGACGGCAACCCCAACGTCACGCCGGCCGTGTCGGCGGAGGTCATGCGCCTCTACGCCGACCGGGCCCTGCGCATCCACCGCGAGCTGGTCGACGCGCTCGTGCACGAGCTGAGCGTGTCGACGCGCGTGGTCGAGGTGTCCGAAGAGCTCACCGCGTCGCTGGAGCGCGACCGCGAGGCGATGCCCGACGTGCACGAGCGTTTCATCCGGCTCAACGCCTTCGAGCCCTACCGGCTCAAGACCAGCTACATCCTGGCGCGCCTCGACCACACGGCCGACCGCGTCGAGCACGGCCTCCCGCACGTCCCGGGCCGCGACTACGCCGACACCGACGCCTACGTCGCCGACCTGGAGGTCATCGACCGGTCGCTGCGCGCCAACCTGGGCGAGCGCATCGCCGCGGGCAGGCTCGCCCGGGTGCTGCGCACCGCGAAGGCGCTGGGCCTCGCGCTCGCCGCACTCGACGTCCGCGAGCACGCCGCCGCCCACCACGAGGCGCTGACCGCGCTCTACGCCCGCATCGAGGAGCACGAGACCCCCTACGACCAGCTCGACCGCCCCGCGCGCACCGCGTTGCTGGCCGCGGAGCTGGGCGAGGGCAGGCCGCTGGCGCCCCGGCACGGCACGCTGCCCGAACCGGCCGACCGCGTCATGGCGACGTTCGACATGCTCCACGACGCCCAGCACCGCTACGGCCAGGACGCCGCCCACACCTACATCATCTCGATGTGCCAGGGCGTCGACGACGTGCTCGCCGTCGCGGTGCTCGCCCGCGAGGCCGGCATGATCGACCTGTCGACTGCGGTGGGCCGCTCGTCGCTCGACGTCGTGCCGCTGTTCGAGACGGTCGAGGAGCTGTCGCGGGCGGGAGAGCTGCTCGACGAGCTGCTCTCGGTCGGGCCGTACCGCCGGCACGTCGCGCAGCGCGGCGACGTGCAGGAGGTCATGCTCGGCTACTCCGACTCCAACAAGGGCGCGGGCATCACGACCTCTCAGTGGCGGATCCACCAGGCGCAGCGGCAGCTGCGCGACGTCGCCGCGGCGCACGGGGTGCGGCTGCGGCTCTTCCACGGCCGCGGCGGGTCGGTCGGGCGCGGCGGCGGTCCGGCGGGCGAGGCGGTCGCGGCGTCGCCGTTCGGCACCGTCGACGCGACGCTCAAGCTCACCGAGCAGGGCGAGGTCGTCTCCGACAAGTACTCGCTGCCCGAGCTGGCGCACGACAACCTCGAGATCCTGCTCGCGGCGATGCTCGAGTCGACGCTGCTGCACCAGGCCGCCCGCTGGCCGGCGGAGGTGCACGCGCGCTGGGACGAGGTCATGGAGTGCGTGTCCGGCGCGGCACAGGCGACGTACCGCAGGCTCGTCGAGGCCCCCGGGCTGCCCGAGTTCTTCACCACCGCCACCCCGGTCGACGAGCTGGGCAGGCTCAACGTCGGCTCGCGGCCCTCGAAGCGCCCGGGCCGCGGCGAGCGCCGGCTCGACGACCTGCGCGCGATCCCGTGGGTGTTCGGCTGGACGCAGACGCGGATGGTCGTCCCCGGCTGGTACGGGCTCGGCACCGGGTTGCGCGCCGCCCGGACCGCGGGCTACGGCATCGTCCTCGACGAGATGCGCGACTGGGGGTTCTTCGCCAACCTGCTCGGCAACGTCGAGATGACGCTGGCGAAGACCGACCTGCGGATCGCCCGCCGCTACGTCGACGTCCTGGTCGCCGACCGCCACCGGCACCTGTTCGACGACATCCGCGCCGAGCACGAGCGCACCCTCGCCGAGGTGCTGCGCTGGAACCGGTCGACGACACTGCTGCACCGCCATCCGGTGCTGCGCAACACGTTGGCCGTGCGGTCGACCTACCTGGAGCCCTTGCACCACCTGCAGGTCCAGCTCCTCGCGCAGCGGCGCGCCGTCGAGGAGCCCGCGCCCGAGCTGCACCGCGCGCTGCTGCTGACGGTCAACGGCATCGCCGCGGGCCTGCGCAACACCGGCTGACCCGGGGGGGCCGGGCGTCGCGGGGTCACGCCGCGTCGGCAAGGATCCGCGGGGTGACCGCGATCGACCTCAACTCCGACGTCGGGGAGTCCTACGGCCGCTGGACCCTCGGCGACGACGACGCGATGCTCGCCATCGTCACCTCGGCCAACGTCGCGTGCGGGTTCCACGCCGGGGACCCTTCGACGTTGCGCGCCACCACCTCCGTCGCCGCCCACCGGGGTGTCGTCGTCGGCGCGCAGGTGGGCTACGGCGACCTCGCGGGGTTCGGCCGCCGCTTCGTCGACATCGAGCCCGGTGCGCTGGCCGACGACGTGGTCTACCAGCTCGGCGCGCTCGACGGGATGTGCCGGGTGGCGGGGACCCGGGTGCGCTACGTCAAGCCGCACGGCGCGCTCTACAACGCGGTCGTGCACCACGAGGGGCAGGCCGGGGCCGTCGTCGCCGCGGTCCGCGACTACGACCGTGACCTGCCGGTACTGGGGCTACCCGGGTCCGCTCTGCTGCGCGCCGCCGAGGCCGCGGGCCTGCGCGCGGTCCCGGAGGTGTTCGCCGACCGCGGCTACACCGCCGACGCGACGCTCGTCCCACGCTCCGAACCGGGGGCGGTGCTGCACGATCCCGAGGAGGTCGCGCAGCGGGTGCTACGGATGGTCACCGACGGGGTGGTGCGCAGCGTCTCGGGTGCCGACGTCGCCGTGCGCGGCGACTCCGTCTGCGTGCACGGGGACTCCCCGGGCGCGGTCGACATGGCGACGGCGGTCCGCGCGGCGCTCGACGGGGCCGGCGTCACGGTGGCGGCGTTCGTATGACGGCGCGCCGGGGCGGGCAGCGGCCGGCCGTGGTCGTCCGGTGACGGCCGTGGTCGTCCGGTGAGGGCGCTGCCCTGCGGTGACGCCGCGGTGTTGTTCGAGGTCGGGACGCTCGACGAGGCCGTCGCGCTCGCGGCCGCCGTGCGCGCCGGGCAGCTGCCGAGGGTGGTCGACGTCGTGCCCGCGGCCCGGACGGTGCTCGTCGTCACCGAGCCGGGCACCGATCTCGCGGCGTTGCGCCGCACCGTCACCGGCCTCCCGCTCGACGACGCCGCGACCGCCCGGGGCGACGCCGCGCCGGTCGAGATCCCCGTCGTCTACGACGGGCCCGACCTCGACGAGGTCGCCTCGCTCACGGGGCTCTCGCCCGCCGAGGTCGTCGCCGCCCACACCGGGACGCCGTGGCGGGTGGCGTTCGCGGGGTTCGCGCCGGGGTTCGCCTACCTCGTCGGCGGCGACCCGCGGCTGCGGGTCCCGCGCCGCGCGGAGCCGCGCACGAGCGTCCCGGCCGGGTCGGTCGGGCTGGCGGGCGAGTTCTCCGGCGTCTACCCGCGCTCGACGCCCGGCGGCTGGCAGCTGCTCGGCCGTACCGACGCGACGTTGTGGGACATCCGTCGTGACCCGCCCGCGCTGCTCGGGCCGGGCGATCGGGTGCGCTTCGTCCCCGTCCAGGACCGCGGGGTGCGGCCGTGACCCTCACCGTGCTCGCGACGGGCCCGCGGGCGCTCCTGCAGGACGAGGGGCGCCCCGGGCTCGCCGCGATCGGGGTGGGCCGGTCGGGCGCGGCGGACCGGGCGTCGTGGGCGCTGGGCAACCGGCTCCTCGCCAACGACCGGGGAGCCGCGTCGGTCGAGGTGCTGCTCGGCGGGCTCCGGCTGCGGGCCGAGCGCGCCGTCGTCGTCGCGGTGACCGGGGCGCCCGCGCCGGCCCTCGTCGACGGGAAACCGGTGGGGCACAACGCCCTCCTGCCGCTGCGGGCCGGTGCGGTGCTCGCGCTGGGCACACCCGACCGCGGGCTGCGGACCTACCTCGCCGTCCGTGGCGGCATCGCCGTCGACGAGGTGCTGGGCTCACGCAGCACCGACACGCTCTCCGGGATCGGGCCGCCCCCGCTGGCGGACGGCACTGTCCTCCCGGTCGGCCCCGAGCCACGGGAGCTCCCCCTGGTCGACATCGCGCCGGTCGCGCTCCCGGAGGCCGGCGTCGTGACGCTGCGCGTCGTCCCGGGCCCGCGCGACGACCAGCTGGCCGACCCCGACGCCCTGTTCGCGACGACGTGGACGGCGTCCGACCGCGGCGACCGGGTCGGGGTGCGGCTCACGGGCGGCCCGCTGCGCCGCCGCGACGACTCCGAGCTGCCCAGCGAGGGCCTGGTCCGGGGCGCGATCCAGCTCCCGCCGGGCGGCGAGCCGGTGCTCTTCCTCGCCGACCACCCGCTGACGGGTGGCTACCCCGTCGTCGGCGTCGTCCGCGACGCCGACGTCGACCGCGCGGCCCAGATCCGGCCCGGCCAGCCCGTCCGGTTCCGCCCTGCCTGATGGGAGCTGCGCGCAGGAGTCCCCTCACACTCCCGTGGGCCCCCGGGAGCGGGACAGGTGTGGTCATTTCGACGCCGCGCCGGTTAGCGTTGCGGCACATCTGAAGACACGCGGGAGCTCGCACCGGAGCGGGCTGAGAGGGCGGCCAGGGCCGCCGACCGCAGAACCAGCCGGGTAATGCCGGCGAGGGAGGACGTCACATGACGCAGGACAGCTCCGTCCGGCCGCAGGTCACCACCGGCCCGATCGCCGGATCGCACAAGGCGTACCTGGACGGGCCGCGGGGGATGCGGATTCCCGTGCGGCGCATCGCGTTGACCACCGGAGAGTCCCTCGACGTCTACGACACCTCGGGTCCGTACACCCACGACGCGGCCACCGCCGCCGCCCCGGCGGTCGACCTGCACGCCGGGCTGCCGGCACTGCGGGCGGACTGGATCGCCGAGCGGGAGCCGATCGGCGGCGCGGTCACCCAGCTCGCCTACGCGCGCGCCGGGATCGTCACGCCCGAGATGGAGTTCGTCGCGATCCGCGAGGGAGTCGACGCGGAGCTGGTGCGGTCGGAGGTGGCCCGTGGGCGCGCGGTGATCCCGGCCAACCGGCGCCATCCCGAGACCGAACCGATGATCATCGGAAATCGGTTCCTGGTGAAGGTCAACGCCAACATCGGCAACTCGGCGGTGCGGTCGTCGATCGAGGACGAGGTCGAGAAACTGGTGTGGGCCACCCGGTGGGGCGCCGACACCGTCATGGATCTCTCGACCGGGGCGGACATCCACCGGACACGGGAGTGGATCCTGCGCAACTCGCCCGTGCCGGTCGGCACCGTGCCGATCTACCAGGCACTGGAGAAGGTGAACGGCGATCCGGCCGCGCTGAGCTGGGAGGTCTACCGCGACACGGTGATCGAGCAGTGTGAGCAGGGTGTCGACTACATGACCGTGCACGCGGGCGTCCTGCTGCGGTACGTGCCGCTCACCGCCGCGCGGGTCACCGGGATCGTCTCCCGCGGTGGGTCGATCATGGCTGCCTGGTGCCTGGCCCACCACCGCGAGTCGTTCCTGTACACGCACTTCGCCGAGCTGTGCGCGATCCTGCGCGCCTACGACGTGACGTTCTCCCTCGGCGACGGTCTGCGTCCGGGCTCGATCGCCGACGCGAACGACGAGGCCCAGCTGGCCGAGCTGCGCACCCTCGGCGAGCTGACGGCGATCGCGCGCGAACACGACGTCCAGGTCATGGTCGAGGGGCCCGGGCACGTGCCGATGAACAAGATCGTCGAGAACGTCGAGCTGGCCCGGCAGTGGTGCGACGAGGCGCCGTTCTACACCCTGGGCCCGCTGACCACCGACATCGCACCGGGCTACGACCACATCACCTCGGCGATCGGCGCCGCGCGGATCGCGCAGGCGGGCACGGCGATGCTCTGCTACGTCACGCCCAAGGAACACCTCGGGCTCCCCGACCGTGACGACGTCAAGACCGGCGTGATCAGCTACCGGATCGCCGCGCACGCCGCCGACCTGGCGAAGGGGCACCCGCAGGCCCAGGCCCGCGACGATGCGCTCTCCCGGGCCCGGTTCGAGTTCCGCTGGCACGACCAGTTCGCCCTCGCCCTGGACCCGGACACCGCGCGGTCGTTCCACGACGAGACCCTGCCGGCGGAGGCGGCGAAGTCCGCGCACTTCTGCTCGATGTGCGGACCGAAGTTCTGCTCCATGCGCATCAGCCACGACATCCGCGACCGGACCGGGGCCGCCGGCCCGGCCGGTGCGGAGGCCGTCGAGGCGGGCATGCGGCAGAAGGCCAGGGAGTTCGCGGACGCCGGTGGGCGGGTGTACCTGCCGGTGACCTCCGCCGGGCCGAGCACGACCGATCCGGCATCGACACCGTGACGATGCGCCGACCGGTCCGACGCCGGACGGGCGCGGCCCCCAGGCCACCCGGGGGTCGCGCCCGCACCGGCCCGTCGAGCAGGGCGGGGAGCGTCAGGAGGGGCGGACGAGCTCCTGCAGTGCCCAGGTGTTGCCGTCGGGGTCGGCGAAGTAGACGAAACGTCCCCACGGCTGCTCGTCGACCTCCGAGCACTCGACCCCGCGTTCCCGCAGGTGGGCGTGGGCGTCGGCAGCGCTGGGCACGACCATCTGCACGCCCTTCTGCGAGCCGGGGGGCATCTCGGTGAGCCCGGTCCCGAAGCAGAACGAGCACGCCGAGCCCTGCGGCGTCACCTGGACGAACCGCAGGTCGTCGCTGACGACGTGATCGTGGTCGAGTGTGAAGCCCACGGTGTCGACGTAGAACGCCTTCGCCCGGTCGACGTCGGAGACCGGGACGGAGACGAGTTCGATGCGCCAGTCGTTGATCGCCATGAGTGGAACCCTACGGAGGCTTGCGGCCGGATCCTGACCACAAGTCGTGAGCGTTTGACCTTCACCCCGGGGCAAGGTCGACGCTGTCGACATGGACGAGGACCTCCTGACCATCGGGGCCTTCTCGCGGGCCACGCTGCTCTCACCGAAGGCGCTGCGCGGCTATCACGAGTCGGGCCTGCTGGTGCCCGCGGTCGTCGACGCCCGGACCGGGTACCGCGGCTACACCCCGGGTCCAGCTGTGCGACGCCGGCGTGATCCGGGCGCTGCGCGAGCTCGACGTGCCGCTGCCGGAGATCGCACCGAGATCGGCTGGCTCCTGCGCCGGCCGGGAAGGACGGAGTCATGACCTTGCAGACGGGCGGGATCGCCTTCGACTGTGCCGACCCGACGAAGCTCGCCGGGTTCTGGGCGGCCGCGACCGAGCGGGAGGTGGACGGCAGCTCCAACGACGAGTTCGCGCTCGTCGGCCGCCCGGGTGAGGCGGGCGCAGTGCCGCCGATGCTCTTCGTGCGGGTGCCGGAGCCGAAGTCGGCGAAGAACAGACCCTGTGAGTGACGTTGCCGGCCATGGCACCGGCTATGGCCGGCGGCGCCTCTCACGAGGGGTGGCCAGCGTCGTCGGCTCGCAGCGGCCGCGGAGGGTGACCGCGTCGCCGAGACCCCAGTGCGTTGCCTCGTCCGGGGAGGCCGACGCGACGGCGGCCGCCGACGCCAGCACCCGGCCGTCGGCCGACTTCGCCAGTTCGGTGAGGCGCGCCGCCTCGTTCACCGGGTCGCCGATCACCGTGTACTCGTAGCGACGCGGATCGCCGACGTTGCCCGCCACCGCATCGCCGGCCGACACGCCGATCCCGGCAGCGGCGTCGGGCAGCTCGGCGGCGAGCCGCGCGGCCAGCGTCCTGGCGGCGCGCAGGGCCTGCCCTGCGGGATCGTCGAGTGCCGCGGGGGCGCCGAAGACGGCGAGCGCGGCGTCGCCCTCGAACTTGTCGATCCAGCCGCCGCATTTCTCGACGACCTCGACGACGATCCCGAAGAACCGGTTGAGCAGGGCGACGACCTCGGTCGGCGGGCGGCGCGCAGCCAGCTCCGTCGAGCCGACGAGATCGACGAACAGCACCGCGACGTGCCGCACCTCGCCCCCCAGCTCGACCTCGTCCGCGGCCGCGGCGAGCGAGGCGACGTCGTGACCGACCTGGCGGCCGAACAGGTCGCGCAGCCGTTCGCGCTCGCGCAGCCCGTCGGTCATCGTGTTGAAGCCGGCCTGCAGCATGCCCAGCTCGGTGGCGTCGTAGACGGGGACGCGCGCGTCGAGGTCGCCGCGCTCGACGCGGTGCAGGGCCTGCCGCAGCGCCGCCACCGGGTCGGCGACGGCGCGGGCGGCGCCGACCGTGGTCAGGAAGCCCGAGAACAGGGCGACGAGCCCGACGGCGATCGCGATCGTCGCGAGCTGACCGGCCGGGACGTCGTCGAACACCAGTGCCGACACCGCGGCCAGGATCAGCCCGACGACCGGCACGGCCGTCCCCAGCGCCCAGAACAGCACCGACCGGACGAGCACGCCGAAGCGCATCCGCCGCCGCGGCGGGCCGTCGGCCAGCACCCGTGCGGCGGCCGGCCGCAGGATGCGTTCGGCGAGCAGGTACGACAGCGCGGCCGTCGTGATGCCGCCGAGCAGGATCGTCTCGCCGACGCTGAGCGCGAGCCGCCACGCGTACTGCAGGTTGATCAGCACGAACAGCACCGTCGCGACGAGCCACAGCACCGCCTGGACGGTCGCGAGCCGCAGCGGGCCGTAGAGCACGAGGCGCTGGTCGGCGCCGCGCCGGCGGGTGCGCAGCAGCAGGCCGCCCCACGCCAGGCCGATCGGGATGGAGACGAGCAGGTAACCGGCGAGGACGAGCAGGTTGACGGCGCGGATGCGGCCCGGGTCCTCGACCGGCCCGGTCGGCAGCACCCACGCGGCGAGCGCCACGACGATCGCCGTGCCGGTGAGGTTCGCGGCGGCGACGACGGCACCGAGCAGCAGCCGCAGGGGCCGGCCGACGACCGACCGCCCCGGCCTCACCGCTGCCGCCCCGGCATGGCGGGAGTCTAGGCCGAACGGCGCAGCGTCCCCCGCAGGTGCTCGACGCGCCCGGCCACCCCGAGGTCCCAGCCGCCGTCGACGCGCCGGGTCCGCAGCTCCACCCGCGACGGCAGTCGCAGCGGCTTGCGGAACTCGACGTCGTAGGCGACCGCGTCGTCGGTCCGGCCCTGCAGCGACGCCACCGCCCTCGCGGCCGTCCACATGCCGTGGGCGATGGCCGTCGGGAACCCGAAGGCCCTGGCGGCCAACGGGTGCAGGTGGATCGGGTTGACGTCGCCGGACACCGCCGCGTACCGACGCCCGGCGTCGGCCGGGACACGCCACGCCGCAGCGACGGGCTCGTCGGAGACGTCGGGTAGCTCGTCGGCGGCGGCCGAGATCGCGCCGGGCGGAGGCGTCGCGCCCCGCGCCAGGTACGTACTCCGGCCCGACCAGACGAGCGATCCCTCGACGGAGATCGACGTGACCAGGTCGACCTGCGCGCCCTTCGGATGCGCGACGAACCGCTCCGCGTGCACGGCGGCGCGCAGCAGCTCGCCGGCGTCGATCGCCCGGGTGGCGACGATCCGGTTGCGCACGTGGACCAGCCCCGGCAGGGGCAGCGGGAACGTCCGCCGGGCCATCAGCTCGACCTGCAGCGCGAACCCCATGACGTGCGGGTAGGTCAGCGGCAGGGTGTCCGACAGCGCGAACCCGCAGACCCGCGCGTACTCGGCGACGTGGCCGCGGTCGACGAGCACGTCGTCGCGGACGACCTCGTCGGCGGGCAGTCCCGAGCCACGGCGGGGCAGCACCGCCCCGACCGCGGCCTTGGCGTACAACGGCGCGAGCGACATCAGGCCCCCAGCATCGACTGGCCGCACACCCGCACGACCTGCCCGTTCACCGCGCCCGACGACGCCTGGCCGAGCCAGCCGATCGTCTCGGCGACGTCGACGGGGAGGCCGCCCTGGCGCAGGCTGTTGACGCGCCGCCCGGCCTCGCGGGTGCCGAGCGGCATCCTCGCGGTCATCTCCGTCTCGATGAACCCGGGCGCCACGGCGTTGATCGTCGCGCCGTGCTCGGCGAACCGCGGCGCGAGGGCGCGCACCATGCCGATGATCCCGGCCTTCGACGCCGCGTAGTTCGTCTGGCCGCGGTTGCCCGCGATCCCGGTCTGCGACGACACGCACACGACCCGGGCGTCGGGGCCGAGCAGGCCGGGCGCGGCGAGCAGGGCCTCGTTGATCGTCAGCTGGGCGCCGAGGTTGACGGCCAGCACCGCGTCCCACCGTTCGGCGTCCATGTTGGCCAGCAGCTTGTCGCGGGTGATGCCTGCGTTGTGGACGACGAGGTCGACGCGCCCGAAGCGCTCCTCGACGAAGGAGAGCAGGCGGGACGCGGCGTCCGACGCGGTGATGTCGAGCTGCAGGGCGGTGCCGCCGGTCCGGTTGGCCACCGCCGCGAGGCCTTCGCCGGCCGCGGGGACGTCGACGGCGACGATCGTCGCGCCGTCGCGGGCCAGGGTGTCGGCGATCGCGGCGCCGATGCCGCGCGCGGCGCCGGTGACGACGGCGACGCGTCCCGCCAGCGGCCGCTGCGGGTCGGCGACCCCGGCGGCCTCCGCGGCGCCGACGTGCACGACCTGACCGTCCACATAGGCCGACCGCGCGGACAGGAGGAACCGCACGGTCGACTCGACGGCCGCGGGCGTGGTGTCGACGTCGACGACCACCATGTTCGCCGTCGCTCCGGCTCTCAGTTCCTTCGCGACCGACCGCACGAGCCCGTCGAGCGCCTGGGCGACGGCGACAGCTTCCGCGTTGCCCTGTGAGTGGCGATGGTCGCCATGGCGACCATCGCCACTCACGGGGCCGAGCAGCAGGAGCCGGCCCGACGGGGCGAGCTTTCGCACCGCGGGGGTCAGTATCCGCTGGGCCTCAGCCAGCTCGGAGAGCGTCGCGATCTCGGTCAGGTCCAGGACGACGGCCGCCAGCTTCTCGTCGCCCGTCTCCGTGACGACCGTGGCGCCGTGCTCGGCGACCAGCGCCGCGATGGGCTTGGCGAAGCGGCCGTCGCCGACAGCCGCGACGAGCGCAGGACCGCCTTCCAGGAGCGGCTGGCCTGGTGAGTAGCGGCGCAGGACCGGGATGCGGGGGGCGCCGAGCCGACGGGCGAGGCCGGTGTTGGACCAGTCCCGCAAGGTGTCGGCCGGCATCTTCGAAGGAGGCATTACGCACCTTCCAGGATCGCGACGACGCCCTGGCCGCCCGCGGCGCAGATCGAGATCAGCCCGCGGCTGCCGGGGCCCTTCTCGTGCAACAGCTTCGCCAGCGTCGCGACGATCCGCCCGCCGGTCGCGGCGAAGGGGTGCCCCGCGGCGAGCGACGACCCCGTGACGTTCAGCCGGGAGCGGTCGATCGCGCCGAGCGGGGCGTCGAGCCCCAGGCGCTCCTTGGCGAAAGCCGGGTCCTCCCAGGCCTTGAGGGTCGCGAGGACGGTGGAGGCGAAGGCCTCGTGGATCTCGTAGAAATCGAAGTCCTGCAACGACATGCCGACGCGCTCGAGCAGCCGCGGCACGGCGAAGACCGGGGCGGTGAGCAGCCCGTCACGGCCGTGGACGTAGTCGACCGCGGCGGTCTCGGCGTCGACGACGTGCGCGAGCACGGGCAGCCGGTGCTCGGCGGCCCACTCGTCGGAACCGAGCAGGACGAGCGCGGCACCGTCGGTCAGCGGGGTGGAGTTGCCGGCGGTCATCGTCGCGTCGTCCCCGCGACCGAAGACCGGCTTCAGCTTCGCGAGCGTCTCGACCGACGAGTCGGGACGCAGGTTGTCGTCGCGGGTGAGGCCGAGGTAGGGCGTGACCAGGTCGTCGAAGAACCCGCGCTCGTAGGCGGCGGCGAGGTTGCGGTGCGAGGCGGCGGCCAGCTCGTCCTGCTCGGTGCGGCCGATCCCCCACTCCTTGGCGGTGACCGCGGCGTGCTCGCCCATGGACAGGCCGGTGCGCGGCTCGGCGTTGCGCGGGATCTCGGGGACGATCTGCCCCGGCCGCAGCTTCCCGACGAGCTTGACGCGGTCACCCAACGACCGCGCCGAGTTGAGCGCGACGAGCACCTTGCGCAGGTCCTCGTTGACGGCGATCGGCGCGTCGCTCGCGGTGTCGACGCCGCCCGCGACGCCGGACTCGACCTGGCCGAGCGCGATCTTGTTGGCGACGGCGATCGTTGCCTCGAGCCCGGTGCCGCAGGCCTGCTGGATGTCGTAGGCCGGGGTGGCGGGCGAGAGCCTGCTGCCGAGGACCGCCTCGCGGGTGAGGTTGAAGTCGCGCGAGTGCTTGAGAACGGCACCGGCGACGACCTCGCCGAGCCGCTCGCCGGAGAGCCCGAAGCGGGCGACGAGCCCGTCGAGGGTGGCGGTGAGCATGTCGAGGTTGGACGCCCGCGCGTAGCGACGGTTGGCCCGCGCGAACGGGATGCGGTTGCCGCCGATGACGGCAGCGCGCCTGGCCGGCATAGAGATCTCCTCGGGTCGGGTGCCCCGGTGTTACCCACCGGTAGCTAGTACTCAAAGTACACGGTACTGTCGGTTCCGTGAAACCCGTCCGTGATCGTCGGAGCAGCAGGTGGGACACCCACCGCGAGCAGCGCCGCGCCGAGCTCGTCGTCGCTGCGATCGAGGCGGTCCGGGCCCACGGGGCGGGCGTCGGGATGGACGACGTCGCCGCCGCGGCCGGGACGTCGAAGACGGTGGTCTACCGGCACTTCCAGGACCGGACGGGCCTCTACGTCGCGGTCTGCGAGGCCGTCGCCGCGACGCTCGTCACGCGCATCCGCGCCGCCGTCGACACCGCCCGCGACGCCACCGGCAGCCCGCACGCCATGGTCGCCGCGGGCATCGACGCCTACCTGTGGCTGATCGAGAGCGACCGCGAGGTGTACCGGTTCGTGGTACACCGACCGCTGCTCGACAGCGGTACGACGGACCCCGTGACCGACCTGACGACGGTGATCGGCGACCACGTCGCGCAGGTGATCGACTCCGCCGTGCACGACCCGCGTGCCGCCCGCTCCTGGGGGCACGGCGTCGTCGGCCTGGTCCGCGGCGCCGCCGACGACTGGCTCGCCCGCCCCGACGGCACCACCCGCGCCGAGCTCACCGCCCGGCTCACCGATCTCGCCTGGACCGGGCTCGCCGGTCTGCGCACCCCGGAGGTGACCCCGTGACCACCGCTGTTCCGACCGATCCCCGCCTGCACGCACTGCGCACGCTGCTCGACGGACGATGGTCCGCCGTGCGGGAAGAGGTGCGCGAGCAGATGGGCCGCTTCCGGCCCGTCGAGCCCGGGCTGTCGACGGAGGAGTACCGCGCCCGGGTCCTCGAACTGGTCCACGAGCTCGCCGCGACCAAGCGTCCCCATGCCGGGTTCGCGCCCGAGTACGGCGGCGAGGGTGACGTCGGCGGGACCGTCGTCGGTTTCCAGACGCTCGGCTACGGCGACCTGTCGCTGCTGGTCAAGGCCGGCGTGCAGTGGGGCCTGTTCGGCGGGGCGGTCCAGGTGCTGGGCACTTCCCGTCATCACGACGAGTATCTGCGCCCGATCATGGACGGCGAGCTGCTCGGCTGCTTCGCGATGACCGAGACCGGGCACGGGTCCGACGTCCAGAACCTGCGCACCACCGCCACCTACGACCCCGACACGCACGAGTTCGTGATCGACACCCCCGAGCCCGGCGCGCGCAAGGACTACATCGGCAACGCCGCGCGCGACGGCCGGATGGCCGTCGTCTTCGCCCAGCTCGTCACCCGCGGCGAGACGCACGGCGTGCACGCCTTCCTCGTCCCGATCCGTGACGACGCCGGCGCCGCGATGCCCGGCGTCACGATCTCCGACTGCGGCGAGAAGGCGGGCCTGAACGGCGTCGACAACGGGCGGCTGGTGTTCGACCACGTCCGCGTCCCGCGCGGCGCGCTGCTCAACCGGTTCGCCGACGTCGCCGAGGACGGCACCTACTCCAGCTCGATCGAGAACGAGAACCGCCGGTTCTTCACGATGCTCGGCACGCTCGTGCGCGGCCGGATCAGCGTCGCGGGGGGTGCGGGCAGCGCCGCGCAGAAGGCGCTCGCGCTCGCCATCCGCTACGGCGCGGTCCGCCGCCAGTTCGCCGACCCCACCACCGGCGAGGAGGTCGCGCTGCTCGACTACCGCGCACACCAGCGCAAGCTCCTCCCCGCCCTCGCGACGACCTACGCCCTGCACCTCGCGCAGGAGGACCTCGTCGCCGAGATGCACCGCCTGCAGGCGCCGGGTGCCGTCGGCACCGACGAGCAGGCGCAGCGCGACCTGGAGTACCGCGCGGCGGGGCTCAAGGCCGTCGCCACCTGGCACGCGACCGCGACGATCCAGGCCTGCCGGGAGGCCTGCGGCGGGGCCGGCTATCTCGCCGAGAACCTGCTGCCGCAGCTCAAGGCCGACTCCGACGTCTTCACGACGTTCGAGGGCGACAACACCGTCCTGCTCCAGCTGCTCGCCAAGGGATTGCTGTCGGAGTACGGGCGCCGCGTCGGCAAGCTGGGGCCGCTCGGGACGGCCCGGTTCGCAGCGGGTGTCGTGGCGGAGTCGGCGGCCGAGAAGACCGGGCTCAACAAGCTGTCGCACCGCGTGAAGGCCTTCGCCCCCCGCTCGGCCGACGCGCAGTCGCGGCTGCTGCACGACCGCGCCGAGCACCTGCTGGCGAGCCTCGCCCGCCGGCTGCGGCCGGCGCTCGCGGACGGCGCCGACCAGTTCGGCATCTTCAACGACGCCCAGGACCATCTCCTGCACGCGGCCCGCGCACACGTCGACGCCGTCGTGTACGACGCCGTCGCGACGGCCGTCGACCAGGTGACCGACGTCCCCGCCCGGGAGCTGCTCGCACAGGTCCGCGACCTGCACGCGCTGTCGGTGATCGAGGCCGACCGGGCGTGGTTCCTGGAGCACGGACGGCTCACCGTCGCCGAGTCGCGGGCGGTCACGGCAGCGGTCAACGAGCTCTGCGCGAGCCTGCGCCCGCACGCCCGGCTGCTGGTCGACGCCTTCGGGATCCCCGAGAGCTGGCTCGACTGCCCGCTGTTGCACACCCGGTGAGCGACGGCCGGGGGGTCACATCCGCAGGACGACCTTGCCCATCGCGTGGCCGGACTCGACCGCGGCGAGGGCCTGCGGGGCCTCGTCGAGCGGGCGGACGTCGACCACGTGCGGCGAGAGCGAGCCGTCGGCGACGAGCGCGGCGACCTCGGAGTAGACCTTCGTCGTCCGGCGTCGTTCGACGTCACGCCCGCCGAGCTCCTTGACCAGCGTCTTGTCGGCGATGCTGATCAGGTTGGCCGGGTCCTTGACCAGGCCTGCGACCTCGCGCAACGCGTCCCCGCCGACCATGTCGAACACCGCGTCGACCCCGGCGGGCAGCAGCTCGCGGACCCGGTCGGCGACGCCGGGCCCGTACCCGACGAGCGTCGCGCCCAGCGACTCGACGAGCTCGCGCTTGCCCTCGCTCGCCGTGCCGACGACCGCGACCCCGCCGTTGCGTGCCAGCTGCGCCGCAGCCACCCCGACGCCGCCGCCGATGCCGTTGACCAGCAGCGTCGCGCCCTCCCGCAGGCCGAGGGAGACGATCCCGTCGTAGGCGGTGCAGACCGCGACGGGCAGCGCGGCCGCGTCGGTCCACGCCACCTGTGGCGGCTTGTGCGCCGACGACGCCGCCCACAGCAGGCTGTACTCGCCGTACCCGCCCGCGGTCGGGGCCGTCGAACCGAACACCTCGTCGCCCACGGCGAAGCCCTCGACATCCTGGCCGACACCGCGCACGATCCCGGACACCTCGCGCCCGAGCACGGCGGGGAACCGGGACGGCACCGGGCCGGGGCCGCCGCTGCGCGACTTCCAGTCGGCCGGGTTGATCCCTGCCGCGCGGACCTCGACGAGCAGCTCGCCCGGACCCGGCTCGAGCATGGGCAGGTCCAGGAAGAGCTGGTTCTCGGGGCCGCCGACGGCGCTGAAGCCGTAGGCACGGAAGGTCGCGGTCGTCATGTCACTGTCCTACCCCGTCGCGGCGGGAAGGGCTTGGCCGCGGGTGCACGAACCCCTGCGCACCGGCTCGCCCCCGTTACCTCCCCGCGCGCAACCTCACGGTCGCCCCGGCGCGTTCCGACGACCGTGAGGTTGCGGCCGGGTCTGGTGCGCGACCTCACGGCTCGCCCGAGTTCAGCGCGGCGCGACGCCGAGGTCGTGCAGGTGGTGTTCGACGTCGTGCAGGAAGTACCGGGACAACGTCGCGACGGTGAAGACACTGCCGTCGCCGCGGCGCGCGGGGCGGTCCCACTGGTCGGGGCGCACCGCGTCCCACGACGCCGCGATCCGCTCGCCCGCATCGACCAGCTCCGCCGCCACCACGGCCGGGCCCTGCAGGTCGTAGCGGTCCTCGCGGGCGGTGACGTCCTGGTCCCAGTCGGCGAACTCCGGGTCCTCGGCACGCAGCATCAGCGCGAGCCGCTCGTCGAAGATCCGGAAGACGTCGCGGACGTGGCAGCCGTACTCGAGCGCCGACCACGTCGCGGGGTCCGGCCGCCGCGCCGCGCCGGGCGCCGCGAGGGCGGCGCGGTACCCGGGCAACGCCGCCCGCACCCGGTCACCGACCTCGGCCGGGGCGACGCCGCGGGTGTCGAGCCCGCACTCCGGGCAGGCCTCGTCGAGAACCCAGGTCCAGTCCTTGCCGTCGGGGACGATGCCGTCGGGAACAGGGCTGCCCGGGGCGGGGCCGCCGGGAACGGGGCCGCCCGGGACGGGGCCGTCGGGGACGATCGTGTCGGTCATCGGACGAGCCTCGGTCGTGAGTGGCGATGGTCGCCAGAGCGACCATCGCCACTCACAGTCGATTTACCGCCATCACGACGTCGGACGGGTCGGGCATCGCGGCGATCTCGTCGCGGACCGCGGCCGAGGCGGAGCGCAGGTCCGGGTCGTCGACGAGCCGGGTCAGGGCGGCGGCCGTCAGTCCCGAGGGCTCGACGGCCAGGCCCGCGCCGCGCCGCGCGACGAGCCCGGCGTTGTACCGGCGATCCCCCGGCCCGGTCACGACGAGCTGCGGGGTCCCGGCCGCGAGCGCGGTCAGCACCGTCCCCGAGCCGCCGTGGTGCACGACGGCGGCGGCGTGCCGAAGGGCGGCCGACATCGGGATCCAGCCGACGGCGCGCACGTTGGGCGGCAACGTCCGGCGACTCGTCCGGCTGGACGGGCGGACCAGCACGATCTCGGCGTCGACGTCCGCGGCCGCGGCGACGACACGCGGCATCGGGTCCGCGCCGCCCGGGCCCGCCACGGTCGACCGGCTCACCAGGATCCTGGGCCGGGCAGTCGGTTCGGTGAGCCAGTCGGGCAGGCCCGCGCCGTCGTCGGGCACGGCGCGCATCGGCCGCCCGGCCCGGTCCCCGACGACGCTGCGCGGCGCGATCGTCACCGTCGCCGCGGGCGGGGGCAGCTCGTCGAGTAGGCCGTGGCGGCGCAGCGCCCGCCGGAACAGCGGGCTGCGGACGACGGCCTCGACCAGCGACGGACCGTCGTGGAGCGAGTTCTCCTGCAGCACCGCGGGGATCTCCAGCCGGGACGCGGCGAGGGCGCCCGCGGGGGCCAGCGGCTCGTACACGATCACCTCGGCGCCGAACCGGCCCGCGACCGCGACGACGGCGTCGGCCAGTCCCTCGTTGACCGCCCCGAACAGCGGCCCGACGACGCTCGTCCCCGCCCGCCCCGCCAGCTCCCGGCGGGCCAGCCGCGGATGGGCGAGCATCGTGCGGGCGGCGCAGCGGGCGAACGAGACGTCCTGCGCGACGTCGACGACCCCGATTCCTCCCGTGTCGCGGCGCGCGGCGTCGCCCCCGCTCGCGATCACGACCTCGTGGCCGTCGTCGGCGAGCGCGTGCGCCAGCGGCAGCATGGGCAGCAGGTGCCCGACGAGCGGTGCCGCGACGACGAGGATCCGCACGTCAGCGCCCCGACATCGTCACCGCAGGCCCGCCAGGCGGCCGGCGGCCTCGGTGAGCACCTCGTCGCGCTTGCAGAAGGCGAAGCGCACCAGCGGCCGCGTCGCCTCGACACCCTCGGGGGACGACGCGAACACCGAGACGGGCACGGCCGCGACACCGCACAGCGTCGGCAGGTCGTAGGCGAGCTTGTAGCCGTCCTCGAACCCGAGCGGGCGCCCGTCGACGACGACGAAGTACGTCCCGCGCGGCTGGTAGACGGTGAAGCCCGCCTCGCGCAGGCCCGCGGACAGCAGTTCGCGCTTGCCGCGCAGCGACGTCGCGATCCCGGCGTAGAACTCGTCGGGGAGCCCGAGCGCGGCGGCCACGGCGGGCTGCAGCGGCGCGCCCGCGGTGTAGCTGAGGAACTGCTTGACCGCGCGGGTGGCCGCGACCAGCTCCGACGGGCCGTGGATCCAGCCGATCTTCCAGCCCGTCACCGAGAACGTCTTGCCCGCCGACGAGATCGTCAGCGTCCGCTCGGCCATCCCGGGCAGGGTCGCGATCGGGATGTGCGGCACGTCGAAGGTCATGTGCTCGTAGACCTCGTCGGACACGACGATCGCGTCGTGCTCGGTGGCAAGGTCGGCGATCAGCTGCAGCTGCTCGCGGTCGAACACCGCACCCGTCGGGTTGTGCGGGGAGTTGAGCAGGACCATCCGCGTGCGCGCGGAGAAGGTGGCGCGCAGCTCGTCGGGGTCGAAGCTGAAGTCGGGGGCGCGCAGCGGGACCGTCCGCAACGTCGCCCCGGAGAGCGCGGTCATCGCCGGGTACGAGTCGTAGTACGGCTCGAACGCGATCACCTCGTCGCCCGCCGAGCACAGCGACAGGACCGCCGACGCGATCGCCTCGGTGGCGCCGACGGTCACGAGCACGTCGGCCGGGTCGACCTCGAGGCCGTAGAAGCGCTGCTGGTGGGCCGCGACGGCCTCGCGCAGCGCGGGGACGCCGGGCCCGGGCGGGTACTGGTTGATCCCACCGGTGATGTTCGCCGCCGCGTCGGCCAGCAGGCTCGCGGGGCCGTCGGTGTCGGGGAAGCCCTGGCCGAGGTTGATGGCACCGGTGTCGACCGCGAGCTGGGTGATCTCGGCGAAGATCGTCGAGGTGAAGGGCGTCATACGCTCGACCAGCATGGTCACCGACACTAGCCGCGACGCGCCACGGCCCGCACGAGGCGGGGCGTGAGACGCGACGCCAGCAGGCCCACGTGGGCCTCCGCGGTGACGGGCGCGACAGCCAGGTCCTTCTCGACGGCGCGCAGCAGCTTCCGCGCGACCCGGTCGGGGGTGTAGCCGCGCCGGCGGTACGCCGCGGTCGCCGCGTCCCGGCTGCGCTGCTCGGTCTCCGGGTCCTGGCCGGCGAAGCGGGCCGTCGCGGTGATGCCGGTGTGCACGAATCCCGGGCACAGCGCCGTCACGCCGATGCCCTCGTCGGCCAGCTCGGCGCGCAGGCTCTGCGACAGCGCCAGTACCGCGGCCTTCGTCGTCGCGTAGGCGCTCATCGAGCGGTGCGGCAGGAACGCCGCCGCCGACGCCACGTTGACGACGTGCCCGCCCTCGCCGCGCTCGCGCATCCGCGGCACGAACGCGCGGCAGCCGTGCACGACGCCCCACAGGTTGACGTCGACGATCCGCCGCCACTCCTCCTCGGTCGTGGCGGTGAACGGACCGGCCATCCCGATGCCGGCGTTGTTGACGACGACGTCGGGCACCCCGTGCTCCTGGGCGACCTCGGCGGCGAACTTCTCCACGGCGCGGGAGTCCGCGACATCGACCTCGTACGCGGCGCCGCCCGTCGCGACCGCGGTCTCCGACGCGGCGGCGAGGTCGACGTCGGCGCCCACGACGAACGCGCCCTTCGCCGCGAACGCCTTCGCCGTCTCCCGCCCGATCCCGCTCCCCGCCCCGGTCACGACGACGACCTGCCGCGCACGGACCGGCTCCGGGCCGCCCGCGACGTGGGCCTCGATCTCCCGCACCGCCCGGGCGACGACGTCCGGGCGGGTCAGCGGCAGCCAGTGCCGGCCGGGCACCTCGCGCACCCACAGCCGGTCGGCGAAGCCCTCGGCCGACCGGGCCAGCGACGGCCCGACGTAGGCGTCGCCGCGCGGTGCGATCACCTGCACCGGCACCCGGGTCACCCGTCGCTGGGGCGAGCGCACCCGGTCGCCGATGTTGGCGCGGTAGAGCTCCAGCCCGTTGACCGCGGTCCGGACCGACGGCCGCGCGACCCCCTCGCGACGGGCCAGCGCCGCCCCGAAGATCCCGCTGCGCCAGGCCAGGACGGGCAGGACCGGCAGCCGGAAGAACGAGATGTACCAGGACTTCCGGGCCTGCCTGCGCCGCTCGCGCGCCGACGCGGTACGGAACCAGCGTCCGATGTGGTCGAGGCACGGCCCCGAGATCGAGGTGAAGGAGGCCAACCGCTCGCGGAAGTCCGGGTCGGTGACGAGGTGCCACGACTGCACCGAGCCCCAGTCGTGCGCCAGCAGGTGCACGGGCGCGTCGGGGCTGACGGCGTCGATGACCGCGGCGAGGTCGGCGGCGAGCCGGTCGACCCGGTAGGCGTCGCGGCGGCGCGGCGCGTCGGACTCCCCGGCACCCCGCATGTCGTAGGTCACGACGTGGTGGTCCGCGGCGAGGTCGTCGACGACGCCGTCCCACACGTGCCGATCGTCGGGGTAGCCGTGCACGGCGACGACCGTCGGCCCCGCCGGGTCGCCGTGCTCGCGCACGGCGAGGCGCAGACCGTCGGCCGTCCGGATCTCCTCGACCATGCCGCCCACCCTATTGACGATCACCGGCTGCCGACGTGCTGCGGCTCACAGCGGCATTCGGGCGCTTCGGGAACCTCTGATCGTTCCGTGGTGTTGCACCCGTTCGTGACCGACTCCTCCCGAACCTCCGTGCCGGGACGGTTGCGCCTCGCGCTGTTGCTCGGCGCCTTCGTCGCCCTGGGTCCGCTCACCATCGACATGTACCTCCCGGCGCTGCCGCAGATCAGCAACGAGCTGGCGGCGTCGGAGTCCCTCGTCCAGCTGACCTTGACCGGCACGCTGGCCGGGCTCGCGCTGGGCCAGCTCGTCATCGGCCCGCTGTCCGACGCCGTCGGTCGCCGCCGGCCGTTGTTCGCCGGCGCTCTGCTGCACCTGGTTGCGTCGCTGCTGGTGCTCGTCGCCCCGAACATCGAGGTCCTGGGCGTTCTGCGGGTGTTGCAGGGCATCGGGACCGCCGCGGGCGCCGTCGTCGCGATGGCGATCGTCCGCGACCTGTACTCCGGCCGCGACGCGGCCAACCTCTTCTCCCGGCTGATGCTCGTCATGGGTGCGGCGCCGGTGCTGGCGCCGACGATCGGCGGCCTGGTCCTGCGGGTCACCGACTGGCGTGGCGTGTTCGTCGTGCTCGCGGCGTACGCCCTGGTGCTGCTGCCGGTGACCTGGCGGGCCCTGCCGGAGACGCTGCCGCCGTCGCACCGGCGCAGCGCCCGCATCGGCGCGACCTTCCGCACCTACGGCTCGCTGCTGCGCGACCGGGTGTTCGTCGGGCTGGTGCTCGTCGCCGGGTTCACGATGGCCGCGCTGTTCGGCTACGTGTCCGGGGCGTCGTTCGTCTACCAGGAGCAGTTCGGCCTCGACCAACAGATCTTCGGGCTGGTGTTCGGCGCGGGCGCCGTCTGGCTGATCGCGGGCACCCAGTTCAACCCGGTCCTGCTGCGTCGCTTCAGCCCTCGCCAGATCCTCAGCGCGGGCGCGGTCGCCGGGACGCTGGCGGGCCTGGTGCTGATCGGCGCCGCGGCGACCGGCGCGGGTGGGCTCGTCGGGCTGCTGGTCCCGATGTGGGCGGTGCTCGCCGCGGCCGGCGTGATGCTGCCCAACGCGCCCGCCGTCGCGCTCGCCCAGCACGGCGAGGCCGCGGGCACGGCGGCCGCGCTGCTCGGCGCCGTCCAGTTCGGTGTCGGTGCGGCGGTGTCGCCGCTGGTCGGCGCGCTGGGCAACGACGCGCTCGCGATGGCCACGGTCGTCGCGGGCGGCATGGTCGTCGCGCTGACGGTGCTCGCGGCGGTCGTGCGGCCGTGGTCGCTGTCCGACGCCGGCGACGAGCCCGAGCCGGTCCCCACCTCGGCCTCGGCCCCGGCCGAGCACGCGCAGCCCGCGGTCGACGACATCGGGGTGGCCGGGGCGGCCGCGGTGACGGCCCGGGAGTAACGGACACGGTCGGCGGTTCCGAGTAGTCCGGACAGACGGGGCACCGACACCGGGGGAACCGATGACGACGGCTGGCTGCTCTCGATCACCACCACCCGCGACGGCCGTGCGTCACGGCTGCTCGTGCTGGACGCGACCGACGTCGCCGGGCCGCCGGTCGCGTCGGTGGTGCTGCCCCGCGGTGTGCCCGCCGGGTTCCACGGATCGTGGTTCGCGGACTGACGCCCGTCAGGTCCGGGCGGGTGTCTGCAGCTGCTCGATGGCCCAGAGCGCCCAGGAGCTGACGGTCTCGTACTGGCGCAGCCCGTACTCCGCGGCGAGCTGGCCGAAACCCGCGGGCCCCGGGACGACGTCGCCCGCCTCCTCCCGGATCGCGCGCAGCACGTCGGCCTGCTCGGCGGTCGACGCGGCGATGCGGCGCAGGAGCGTCACGGCGTCGTCGCGGTCGAGCGCGGAGAGCAGGAACATCCGCAGGACCTGCTCGTTGCGCACCTTGGCCTGCCGCGACGGCGGCGACATCAGCCAGTCCCGCAGCTCGGCGCGCCCGGCGTCGGTGACGTCGTAGGTCTTGCTGCCGCGCGCGCCCTCGGCCGTGACCTCGACCAGCCCGCGCTCGGCGAGCTTGGCCAGCTCGGGGTAGATGCTCGTGTGGCCAGCCTGCCATGCGTACCGGCCGAGGTCGCCCTCGAACGCCTTGGTCAGCTCGTAGCCGGACTGCGGGCGCGTGGCCAGCAACCCCAGCAGCGCGTGCGTCAGCGACATGCCGCCACCATACATGTCGACACTGACATGTCGAGATTTTCATCTAATCTCTTGACATGTCATTTCCGACAGGTGCAGGGTCGTCGGCAGCACCGAGTGAGCCGACCGAGGAGGCCACCATGAGCGAGACCACGACGACACCCGGCGTGACCCTGGAGGGCTACCTGGCCCCCGTCCCGGACGAGATCGACGCGTACGACCTGCCCGTCGAGGGCGCGCTCCCGCCCGAGCTCACCGGCCGCTACTTCCGCAACGGCCCCAACCCGCGTCCCGGCGAGCCCGCGCGGCACTGGTTCACCGGCCACGGCATGCTGCACGGCGTCCGGCTCCGCGAGGGCCGGGCCGAGTGGTACCGCAACCGCTGGGTCCGGACGAAGGCACTCGACGGCGCGACGATGGTGGGCCCCGACGGCACCTTCGACCGCAGCGTCGGCGTCGCCAACACCCACGTCGTCGAGCACGCCGGGCGGATCATGGCCCTCGTCGAGAGCAGCTTCCCCACGGTCGTCACGCCCGAGCTGGCGACGGTCGGCCCGTGCGACTTCGACGGCAGGCTCACCACCGCGATGACCGCGCACCCCAAGATCGACCCGGTCACCGGTGAGCTGCACTTCTTCGGCTACGGCATCATGCCGCCGTTCGTCACCTACCACCGGCTCTCCGCCGCGGGCGAACTCCTGACCAGCGCCGAGATCGAGGTCCCGGGGCCGACGATGATGCACGACTTCGCGATCACCGACCGGCACGCGGTCTTCCTCGACCTGCCCATGACCTTCTCCTTCGAGCGGCTCGCCAAGGGCATGCCCTACAGCTACGACGAGTCCTACGGCGCCCGTATCGGCGTCATGCCGTTCGACGAGCCGGGCCACGTCACCTGGTTCGACGTCGACCCCGGCTACGTCTTCCACGTCGGCAACGCACACACCGACGCCTCCGGCAAGGTCGTCCTCGACGGGGCGCGCTACTCACCCGCCGACACCGTCGCCATGTGGGACGACCTCGGCACCGACCCCTCCGGCCTGGCCGCCGACGCCGCCGCGACCGGGGCGGCGCGCTACCACCGCTGGGTCCTCGACCCCGCCACCGGACGGGCGAGCGAGACCCCGCTCGACGACCGCGCCGTCGAGTTCCCCACCGTCGACGACGACCGCGTCGGCCGCGACTCCCGCTTCCGCTACGCCGTCGCCCAGGAGCGCGGGACGGCGGGCGTCGTCAAGATCGACCTCGGCACCGGCGCCGTCACCGAGCACTCGCTGGGCACCGGGGCCGTCGCGGGCGAGGCGGTGTTCGTCCCGTCCGCAGCGCCGGGCCGCGCCGAGGACGACGGCTGGCTGCTCACGATCACCACGACCCGCGACGGCGCCGCCTCGAACCTGCTGGTCCTCGACGCGACCGACGTCGCCGCCCCGCCGGTCGCGACCGTGACCCTGCCGCGCGGCGTGCCCGCCGGCTTCCACGGTTCCTGGATCGACGACGCCTCCATCGAGGGGAACTGACATGCCCACCGGACCTTCCACGGAGGAGATCGTCGTGACCGAGCCGGACCAGCGGCCGGCCAGCACCGACATGCCCGTCGGGCCGATGCTGCGGAGCCTGGGCCTGGATATCGCCCTGCCCGTCGCCGCCTACTACGTCCTGCACCTGTGCGGCGTCGGCGACTACGTCGCGCTGGTGGTCGCCGCCCTCGTCGCGGCGGCGCGCGTCGCGGTGTCGGCGGTCCGGCACCGCTCGCTCAACCTGTTCGCCACGGTCATGCTCGTCGTGTTCGGGCTGAGCCTCGCGCTGGCCTTCGTGAGCGGCGACGAGCACTTCTTCCTGCTGAAGAACTCGATCGTCACCGGAGCCGTCGGCCTCACCTTCCTGGCGACGGCCTTCGGGCCCCGCCCGTTGACGCTCGCCGCCGCGGAGTCGTTCACTCCGCGCAGACGCGCCCGGCTCGCCGAGGAGTTCCGGACCAACCCGCGCGTGCGCCGCGGGCATCGGATCAGCTCGACGGTCTGGGGCGTCGGGCTGCTCGCCGAGGCCCTGATCCGTGTCCCGCTGATCTACGTGCTGCCGGTGAGCGTGATGGTCGGGCTCAGCGAGGTGCTGTTCCTCGCGGCCATGGCGCTGCTGATCGCCTGGAACGCCTGGTACGTCCGACGGGCCCGGTCCCGGGCCCGCTGACGCCGTCCGCCGCCGCACGGGCGGCCCGCCCCACTTCCCGCACAAGCGGCCCTGTCGCGCAACTCAATGGCGCGACAGGGCCGCTCGTGCGGTTGCGGCGTCAGGGTAGCCTGACGGAAAGCGTCAGGGAGGCCTGACAGCCGGGTCGGGAGCGGAGGGGTCATGAGCAAGGACAGGGGGCCGTGGCGGGAGGGCAGGCGCGCTTGGGAGCGGCTCGCCTCCTGGTACCCGGACGGCGGGCCCGTCCCGCACGAGGACGGCGAGCACGATCCGCTCGCCGCGCTCTCCGACGTCGGCCTCGTGCGCCGGCTGCTCGACGAGACCGAGCTGGAGGCCGTGCGCAGCGCCCGCAGGCGTGGCCGGTCGTGGGCGGAGATCGCCACGAAGCTGGGCGTGAGCCGGCAGGCGGCGTGGGAGCGGTGGCGCGACCTCGACACCGAGCCACCTCCGGCGCCGGCGGTACCGGACGAGCGGCCGCACGTCTCGACCGTGCCCGACGCCGTACTGAGCCGCGCGGCCCGCGCCGCTCGCCGCGGCAGCACGGTGACCGTGCCGCACGTCATCGGCATGACGGTCGACGACGCCCGCCGGCTCCTCGCCGAGACCGGCCTGCTGGCCGTCTCCGCCGATCCCGACGGTCCGCCCCCCGCGGCGCTCGCGCTCGACCTGAAGGTCGTGTCGGACCAGCGCCCGGAGTCGGGGGCGCGGGTCCGGACCGGATCGCCGGTGCGGCTGTGGACCGAACGCGGGGGCGGCTCGGGCGTCCGCGAACCGCGCAGGCCGCGCCCGAACCCGCTGCGCGAACGCGAGGTCCCCGACGAGGCGCTGGGGGCCGAGCAGGCCGTCGGCTGACCCCGGACGCACATCCGGCACCGGAACGAACGGCCCTTTCGCGCAACTGAGTTGCGCGAAAGGGCCGTTCGTGGGTGTCAGGGCGCGGCCGGGCGCGCCGGAGGGCCCGGTCAGGGGCGCGCGACCACGCAGACGACGTGCCCGTCCGGGTCGGTGAGCACGGCCTGGCGCTCGCCCCACGGCTGGTCGGCCGGGGCGTCGAGCACGCCGCAGCCTGCGCTCACGGCGGCGTCGACGGTGGCGTCGACGTCGTCGACCGCGAAGCTCAACGCCACCCCGGCGTCGCTGGGCCGCGACGGGCGCTGGTGCAGCATCAGGTCGGTCCCGCCGGGCAGCGCGAGCATCGCGACGTCGGGCGCCGGCGCGACCACCGGGAGACCGAGCACGTCGCGGTAGAAGCGCAGGGCCGCGTCGAGATCGACGACGGAGACGATGGCACGAGCGAGTCCGGTGACGGTCATGCTGCCAGCGTTCCCGGCGCCGCGTCGGGCGGGACGGCCGGGGTGCCGGGCGCCGCGGCGCGCCGGTCGCGGACGGTGAACAGCGGCAGGAACAGCTGGGTGAGCGGGCCGATCGCGAGGGCGTAGAGCACCGTCCCGACGCCGACGGTGCCGCCGAGCAGCCAGCCCGTCCCGAGCACGACGACCTCGATCCCGGTGCGCACCAGGCGGATCGACCGGCCGGTGCGGGCCGCGAGGCCCGTCATCAGACCGTCGCGGGGACCGGGGCCGAGACGGGCGCCGATGTAGGCCGCCGAGGCGACGCCGTTGAGGACGATGCCGCCCGCCATCATCGCGATCCGCCACCCGATGCCGACCGGCTGCGGGAGCAGGCTCAGCGCGACGTCGACGGAGAACGCGATGACGACGACGTTCGCGACCGTCCCGACGCCCATCCGCTGCCGCAGCGGGATCCACAGCAGCAGGACGACCCCGCCCGTGATCGCGGTGACGACGCCGAAGCTGAGCGGGATCCGCGTCGTCAGGCCTTGGTGGAGCACGTCCCAGGGGTTGAGGCCGAGCGCCGCGTGGACCTGCATCGCCATGCTGGTGCCGTAGAGGCAGAGCCCGAGGAGGAGCTGCGGGATCCGCCGCAACGGGGCGGTGGTGACGGGGAGCGGGCGGAGATCCGGGCGGGGCACCGTCCGATCCTGCGCTCGCGGTGGCCTGTTCGACCAGGGCCAATCCGCGGCGGGTGGCCCGTGACCGGGCACGGCCGCCCGACGGAGTTGACCTGAAGTGAGGTACAGCTCCTATCGTCGGCGGCCATGGACGTCAGCACCTGGTCCGCGCTGCGCACGGCGACGACCGATCCCGGAACCCGCCGCGCCCCGACCCGCGTCACCGCTCGCCGGATCGCCGGGTTCGCCCGCCCCCATCATCGGCGGCTCGCCCTGTTCGTGCTGCTCAGCATCGTCGGCGCGGTGCTGGCGGTCGCGACGCCGCTGCTGGCGGGACGCGTCGTCGACACGATCGTCGGCCACGGACCCGTCGGCGTCGTCGGCGGCCTGGCGGTCCTGATCGCCGCGATCGCGATCGCCGAGGCGGCGCTGGGGCTGGTCACCCGCAAGCTGTCGGCGACGATCGGCGAGGGCCTGATCCTGCAGCTGCGCACGGCGGTGTTCGACCACGTCCAGCGCATGCCGGTCGCGTTCTTCACCCGTACCCGGACCGGCGCACTCGTCAGCCGGCTCAACAACGACGTGCTCGGCGCCCAGCGCGCGTTCAGCGACACGCTGTCCGGCGTCGTCGGCAACGTCGTGACGCTGGCGCTGACGCTCGTCGTCATGCTGCAGATCTCCTGGCAGATCACCCTGCTCGCGCTGGTGCTGCTGCCCGTGTTCGTCCTCCCGGCGCGACGGATGGGCCGCAGGCTCGCCCGGCTCCAGCGCGAGGGTGCCGACCACAACGCCGCGATGACCACGCAGATGACCGAGCGCTTCTCCGCGCCCGGCGCCACGCTGGTCAAGCTGTTCGGCCGGCCCGCCGACGAGTCGGCCGAGTTCGCCGCACGCGCCCGCCGGGTCCGCGACATCGGCGTCCGGACCGCGATGGTGCAGTGGGTGTTCGTCACCGCGCTGACGCTGGTCTCGGCGCTCGCGCTGGCGCTGGTCTACGGCCTCGGCGGGACGCTGGCGCTGGTCGGGTCGCTCGAGGCCGGCGCCGTCGTCTCGCTCGGGATGCTGTTGACCCGCCTCTACGCCCCGCTGACGGCGCTGGCCGGCGCGCGGGTCGAGGTGATGAGCGCCCTGGTCAGCTTCGAGCGGGTGATCGAGGTGCTGGACCTGCAACCCCTGATCGTCGACGCACCCGACGCCCGCGAGGTGCCCGACGGCCCCGTCTCGGTCGAGTTCGACCACGTCCGGTTCGGCTACCCGGCGGCGTCGAAGGTGTCGCTGGCGTCGTTGGAGGACGTCGCGACGCTCGACACCCGCGGCGGGGTGGAGGTCCTGCACGACGTCTCGTTCCGCGCCGAGCCCGGGCAGCTGATCGCGGTCGTCGGCTCGTCGGGGGCCGGGAAGTCGACGATGGGCTCGCTGCTCCCCCGGCTCTACGACGTGGACTCCGGTGCGGTGCGGCTCGCCGGCGTCGACGTCCGGGAGCTGAGCTCGGACTCGGTGCGCGCGACGGTGGGCGTCGTGACGCAGGACGGGCACCTGTTCCACGACACGATCCGGGCCAACCTGTTGCTCGCCGCCCCGGACGCGACCGACACGCAGGTGTGGGAGGCGCTGCGCCGGGCCCGGCTCGAGGGGCTCGTCGCCGCGCTGCCCGACGGTCTCGACACGGTCGTCGGCGAGCGCGGCTACCGGCTCTCCGGCGGCGAACGCCAACGGCTGACCATCGCGCGGCTCCTGCTGGCCCGGCCCCGCGTCGTGGTGCTCGACGAGGCGACCGCGCACCTCGACTCGACGTCGGAGGCCCAGGTCCAGGAGGCCCTCGGCGAGGCACTGGCCGGGCGCACCGCGATCGTCATCGCCCACCGGCTGTCGACGGTCCGCGCGGCCGACCGGATCCTCGTCGTCGAGGAGGGGCGGATCGTCGAGAGCGGCACGCACGACGAGCTGCTCACCGCCGGCGGCCGGTACGCCGACCTGCACCGCACGCAGTTCACCGAGGGGCCGGAGCCCGACCCCGAGCCCGAGCCCGCCGCCGCGTGAGCCCGAGCCGCCACTCACAGGGGTAGGAGGGCACCGCTCGCGTCGATGACCTCGAGGCGGTCGACCGTCGGTTCCGCGCCCGGCCGGGAGCCGCCGAAGGCCCGGTCGACCGCGGGGTGGATGCGTTCGTCGAACGCGCGGGCGCAGGCCTGCTCGTCGGTCCACACGTCGATGTAGCGCAGGCCGCCGTCGGGCCGCCGCACGCACAGGTGCAGCAGGGAGCCCTCCATCGGTTCGGGCCCGAGCTCCTCGACGATCCGCCGGTAGAGCTCCTCGTTGATCGGGACGTCCTGCACGAAGGCGTAGACCATGACGACCTCCCGCGATATTGGTCCGAAATGACTTCGGACGAATAGCTGTAGGATCGGCCACGTGAGCGGTGACGTCAAGGCCCGGCGGGCGTACCGGGCGCCGCGCCGCGAGGAGGGCGCGGCGCGGACGCGGGCAGCGGTGCTCGCCTCGGCCCGCAGGCTGTTCGTCGACAAGGGTTTCCGGCGCACCACGGTGGCCGACATCGCCGCGGGCGCCGGGGTCGCGGTCGACACCGTGTACGCGACCGTCGGACGCAAGCCGGTGATCCTGCGCGAGGTGGTGGAGACCGCCCTCTCGGGCACCGACGAGGTGGTGCCCGGCCCGGAGCGCGACTACGTCGCGCGGCTGCGCGCCGCCGGTCACGCGGCCGACATGCTCGCGATCTACGCCGGCGCGGTCGGCGCGATCCACCCGCGCCTCGGCCCGGTCTTCCTCGCGCTGCGGGACGCGGCGGTGCAGGACCCGGCCTGCGCGGCGCTCTGGGCCGAGATCGCGCAGCGGCGCGCCGCGAACATGCGGCTGCTCGCGCTCGACCTGCGCGCCACCGGCGAGTTGCGCACCGACCTCGACGACGACGCCGTCGCCGACATCATCTGGAGCACCAACGCCGTCGAGTACTGGCTGCTGCTCGTGCAGGAGCGGGGCTGGACGACCGAGCGGTTCGTCGCACATCTCACCGACCTGTGGTGCCGCATGCTCCTCGCCGACCCCGGTACCGACCGCCGGGAGTCGTGAGTGGCGATGGTCGCCCTGGCGACCATCGCCACTCACGGTCAGTCCTTGAAGTCGTCCGGGGTGACGTCGTCGATGAACTCGCGGAACTCCTTGATCTGCTCCTCGGGCGGCGCGTCGCCGCCGTCGGGGAAGAGCTCGGCAATCGACTGGCCGACGTCGTCGAGGATGTCCTCGGCCATCCCGATCGGCAGCGAGTCGCGCACCGCGATCGAGAGCGCGTCGCTGGGCCGGGCCGCGACTCGGGTGCCCGCGTCGAACACGATGTCGGCGCTGAAGGTGCCACCCGACAGCTCGGTGATCTCGACGCCCTCGATCCGCCTGCCCAGCCCCTCGACGATCGGGACGATGACGTCCTGGGTCAGTGGCGGCTGGACCTCCTCGTCACGGGCTCCGAGGGAGATGACCTGGGCCTGTGGACCCCGCAGGAACACCGGCACGCACCGGTCGCCGTCGACCTCGCCCAGCACCAGCACCGGCTGTCTGCTGGGGGCGTGCACCACCAGCCGCAACACCCGCATCGCACGCATCGCCCGTCCTCGCCTTCGCCGCGTCGCGTCGGACCAGGGACCGCGGCCCCCGGAACCGCACAGTTTCGTGCACCGGGACGGCGCGTGGCGGGAAACGGATCAACCTGAGACACCCGTGCGCCCGGCGTCGACCGCGGCGGCCCCGGCGCGCGACGTCCCGAGCCGCCCGCCGAACTCGATGCCCTTTGCCTCCTTGCCGACGAGCGTCAGGAGCGCGACGGCGACGAACACCGGCACCACCGTCACGATCAGCGAGAACGGATAGCCGTGCGACGCCGCGAGGCTCTGCTGGATCGGCAGGTTGAGCGCGGCGAGGCAGTTGCCGAGCTGGTAGGTCACCCCCGGGTAGAAGCCGCGGATCGTGTCGGGCGACATCTCGGTGAGGTGCGCGGGGATGACGCCCCACGCGCCCTGCACGCACACCTGGATCAGGAACGAGCCGAGCGCGAGCCAGCCCGCCGTCCGCGAGAGCGCGAACAGGGGCACGATCGGCAGGGCGAGGACCGCACAGAAGACGATCGTGTAGCGCCGGCCGAAGCGCTCGGACAGCGTCCCGAAGACGATCCCGCCGATCGTCGCGCCGACCGTGTAGCCGACGGCGATCCAGGTGGCGGTCGCGCCGGACAGCCCCGCGCCGCCGTCGTCGGTGGCCTTGAGGAACGTCGGGTAGAGGTCCTGCGTGCCGTGGCTCATCCAGTTGAACGCCGTCATCAGCAGGATCAGGTAGCCGAAGCGACGCAGGACGGCGGGATCGAGGAGGACGTCGCGGAACGACGAGTGCGTCATCCGCATCCGCTCGCGCGTCCCCTGCCAGACCTCCGACTCCTTGACCCGCGTCCGGATGAACAGGCTGACCAGTGCCGGGACGATGCTCAGCGCGAACAGCCAGCGCCACGACAGGCCGAGCCCGGTCACGACGACGAGCGACGCGAGCGACGCCAGCAGGTACCCCAACGAGTAGCCCTGCTGCAGGACGCCGGAGAAGAATCCGCGCCGTTTCGCGGGAATCTTCTCCATTGCCAGTGCAGCGCCCAGCCCCCATTCCCCGCCCATTCCGATGCCGTAGAGCAGGCGCAGCACGAGCAATATCGTGAAGTTCGGCGCAAAGGCGCACAGGAATCCGACGACCGAATAGAAGCAGACGTCGACCAGGAGCGGGACGCGTCGTCCGGCGCGGTCGGCCCAGAGTCCGAAGATGATCGCGCCGACCGGCCGCATGACGAGCGTTGCCGTGGTCAGAAACGCCATCTCCGTCAGGGAGACGTGGAACTCCCTGGCGACGTCGGCGTAGACGAGAACGACGATGAAATAGTCGAAGGCATCCATCGTCCAGCCGAGCAACGCGGCGACGAACGAGTTCCGCTGGTCCGAGGTGAGCCGTTCCCGGCCGGACCTCCCGGACGTCGCACTCATTTCCGGCATTCCCCCTCACGTCGAATGTGCGAAGCGCACGCTACGCCGCGAATTCGAGGTCCGCCGGGTAGGCCGAGAATGCGGACGATCAGTACGAATGACACGACGGCGACGTCCGGGGCAGGATGGAGGCGTGTGGGTCGGAAGCGGAGTGCTCGACGTCGTCGCGTTCGTGGCGGCGATCGGGGCGGGCCTGGTCGCCGGGCTCTTCGTCGCCTTCTCGATGGCCGTGATGCCCGGGCTGGCCCGGCTGCCCGCTGCCACCGCGGCCGCGGCGATGCAGCAGATCAACCGGGCGATCCTCAACCCCGTCTTCGGCCTGGTGTTCGGCGGCACCGCGGTGCTCGCGGTCGTCGTCGCGGCGACCACGGGCGTCACGGGCACGCCGCTGCGGCTCGTGGGCGCGCTGGTGCTGCTCGTCGGGGCCTACGTCGTCACGGCTGCGGTGAACGTCCCGCTCAACAACGCACTCGACGCCGCCGACCCCGACGGGCCGGGACTCGGCACCGCGTGGGAGCGCTACGCCGGACCGTGGACGCGGTGGAACCACGTGCGTGCGCTCGCCTCGACGGCGGGCGCCGTCCTGCTGATGCTGGGCTGACGGGATGGCAGCACGCACCACCGGGACGATCCGCGACGCCGCCGACGCGGCCTACCGCCGGGCCGCGGAGGCCTTCCTGGCCTGCGACGACGCCGAGCAGCAGGCCCGCCGGGCCGCCGACGCGCTGGTGGCGCTCGACCCTCGGCAGGCCGCCGCGATCCGCGCCGACGTCGACACCGCGTGCCGGGCCGCGCTCGGTGCCGTCGTCGACTGGATCTCCGCCGTCGACGCGCATCAGTCGACGATCCGCAGCCCCGACGCCGTCCAGCCCGCCCTCGCCGCGGCGGCACGGGACTTCACCGCGGCGCGCGAGGCGCTCGAACGCGCGACCCCCGCCGCGCAGCGCTACGCCGACCGCCACCGCGAGGCGCTCACCCGGGCGGCCGCGGCGACCGAGGTCCGCGACCGGGCCGCCCGCAGTGCCGTCGTCGTGGTCGACGAGGCCGGCGCCGCGGTCGACCGGGCCCGGGCGGCCGGCCTGTCCACCCCGGAGCTCGACGCCGCGGTCGCCGCTGTGCGCGCCCGGGTCGCGTCGGCGGCCGACGCCGGCATCGGGCAGGCCGCGCTCGCGGCGTGGGCGGACACCGAGGCCGCGGCCGGGGAGCTGCTGGACCAGGCGCAGCAGGCCGAACGCCGGCGCACCGAGCTGCCCAACCGCATCAGGTCGCTCACGACCCGCGCCGCGGGCATCGAGGGCCGGGCGCAGTCGCTGCCGACGACCCTCTCGACGTTGCGCCGCAACTACTCCCTGGCCTGCTCGGCCGGTCTGGAGCGCGCGGGCGACGACGTCGCCGCGGCCGTCACCACGGCCCGCCGGGCGCTCGCGGCCGCCGACGCCGCGGCCGTCGACGACGACTGGGCCCGCGCGCTCCGAGAGGTCGACGCGGCCCGCGCGGCGCTCGACACGGCCGACCGGCTCGTCACCGCCGTGGGCGAGCGGCTGCGGACGCTCGACGAGGTGCGCGCCGACCCGGCGGCGCGGCTGGCGAAGGCCCGGTTCACGCTGCGGGACGCCCAGCAGCTCGTCGTCGCGAACCGGGCCCGGGCGGCAGCGGAGATCCCGGTGCTCGACGCGCTCGCCGAGCGGCTCGACCGGGCCCCCGGCCTGCTGGGCGCGACGCACCCCGACTACTGGTCCTACCTGCAGGAGCTCGACGCCGTGACCCGCGCGGCGCAGGACACCGTCAGCCGGGTGCGGCAGCGGCTCGCGACCGGCCGCTGACCGGGCTCAACCTCCGCGGCGCAGCTCGTCGAGGTGCCGCTCGACCGGGTCGCCCACGCCCGGCTCCCGCCCCCGCGCCGACGCCGTCGCCACCTCCGCGTCGGCCCCGGCGCGCAGCGACAGCGACTCCGCACGGTCCCTGGCCTGGGCGAGCAGCGCTCGCGGATCGTCCTCGGCTCCGGGAACGGCGGCGAGCGCGGCCGCCGCCCGCTCCTGCGCCTCGGCGGCCGACAGGGTGGCGAGCACCGTGGCCTTCTCGGCCTGCATGCGGTCGAGGTCGTCGCGCATCCGTGCCGTCAGCTCGCGCATCTGCTCGACCTGCGCGGCGATCTGGTCGCGGTGCGCCGTGAGGCTCTCGACCTGTTCGAGGAGCCCGGCCCGGCGCACCAGCAGCCGCCGGGCCTCGTCCTCGCGGCCGGCCCGCAGCTGATCACGGGCGGCGTCGTCGAGCTCCCCGATCTCGGCGCGGTGCCGGTCGGCCAGCAGCTCGATGCGGCGTCGCCCCGTCGCCACCTCTGCGAGGCCCAGCCGAGCGGAGGCGTACTCCTCGGCGCGCCGGGCGACGGCCTGTTCGAGGCGCACGCGCGGGTCGTCGGACGGCTGCGTGTCGGGATCGCGGCCGCCGAAGATCCGCTTCAGCACCATCCATCCGAGTATCCCTCATCGGACGCCTTCCATGAGGCGTCGCACCAGCGGGGTCACCGCCAGCAGCAGCAGCCCGATGCCGATCGCGACCGCGCCGAGGATGCCGAAGTAGGCGACCTCGTCGTCGGCGTTGTAGTAGTCGGCCAGCGCCCCGGACAGCGCGGTGCCCAGCGCGACCGACAGGAAGAACAGCGCCACCATCTGCGTCCGGTACGCCGGCGGCGCGAGCTTCGTCGACACCGACAGCCCCACGGGCGAGAGCAGCAGCTCGGCGATCGTGAAGACGAACAGGATGCCCACGATGCCGAGCAGCGGCGCGCTCCCCGGCCCGCCGCCGGCCATGGGCAGGAACAGCAGGAACCCGATCCCGACGATGCCGACGCCTGCCGCGAACTTGATCGGTGTCGACGGCTGGCGCGGGCCGAGCTTCGTCCAGATCGCCGTGAAGACGCCGGACAGGATGATGATGAACACCGGGTTGATCGACTGCACCCACGACACCGGCATCTCCCAGCCGAAGAGATGCCGGTCGAGGCGGGTGTCGGAGTAGATCGTCAGCACCGTGAACTGCTGCTGGTAGATCGCCCAGAACGCGGCGCTCGCGATGAACAGCGGGATGAACGCGAGGACGCGGTGCCGCTCGACCGGCCCGACCTTGCGGCTCGTGAGCAGCAGGGTGAAGTACGCGACGGCGGACACCGCCGTCACGCCGATCACGATGCCGACGAGCCGGTCGGCCCGCAGCATCCCGGTCAGCGCGAGCACGAGGATCACGACGGCCAGCCCGACGGCCGCCAGCACCGCGATCCTGCGCTCCCGCGGGGCCAGCGGCGAGGGCACGTGTCGCGCCGTGTCGGGCAGCCGGCTGCGGGTCAGCACGTACTGGACCAGCCCGATCGCCATCCCGACAGCCGCGAGCCCGAACCCGTAGTGGAAGCCGAGCGTGGACTGCAACAGCCCGGTGAGCAGCGGCCCGACCAGCGCACCGAGGTTGATGCCCAGGTAGAACAGCGAGAACCCGGCGTCGCGCCGGTCGTCGCCCGGCGCGTAGAGCGTCCCGACGAGGCTGGTCGCGTTCGCCTTGACCCCACCACTGCCGACGGCGATGAGCACCAGCCCGACGCCGACGCCCAGCAGGCCCGGCAGCAGCGCCAGCGCGATGTGGCCGAGCATGACGATGATCGCCGCGTAGAACAGGACCCGCTCGGGGCCGAGGACGCGGTCGGCCGTCCACGCGCCGAGGATCGTCGAGAGGTAGACGAGGCCGCCGTAGGCGCCGACGATGCCCGCCGCGACGCCCTGGTCGATGCCCAGGCCGCCCTCGGCCGTCGAGTAGTAGAGGTAGATCAGCAGGATGCCCTGCATCCCGTAGAACGAGAAGCGCTCCCACATCTCGACGCCGAACAGGCTGGCCAGCATCGGGGGCTGGCCGAAGAACGTCCGCGGCGGGCGGGTCTCGCGATCGGCGACGTCGCTCACGCGATCACAGTGCACCCGGACCGGCACGCCGCGCTACGCCTGTCGCCCGGCGGGGGCCCTGCCGCGGGGGCCCTGCCGCGGGGGCCCGTGCCGCGGGGGCCCGTGCCGTTGCAGGAACGGCACTTTCCTGCAGCCCAGTTGCGGGAAAGTGCCGTTCCTGCACAAAGCGTGGGCCGGGCCGGACCCCCTGGGCGGCGGTCAGCCCACCAGGGGCATGACCTTCTCGCCGAAGTCGTGCACGCCCTGCTCGAAGTCGTCGAAGGTGAACATCATCCCCTTGACCCCGGGCATCGCGGCGACGCGGTCGATCTGCCGCGCCACCGTGTCCGGCGACCCGACGAGCGTCGCCATGTTGAAGTTCACCGCGCCCTCGGGCAGGTTGATCGTCCGCGCGGTGCCCGAGTCGTCGGCGCTGACGTCTTTGCCGCCCTCGTCGGACATGTAGCCGAGCGCGGCGGCGTCGGCGCCCGCGTTGTAGGAGGCCCACTTGGCCTGGGCCTCCTCGTCGGTGTCGGCCATGATCGCCATGAACAGCGGCAGGGACCCGACGTCGCGGCCGGCCTTCTCGGCGGCGGCGACGAGGCGCTGCGTGGGCTCGCGGTAGGTCTCGGGGTCGTTGACACCCGGGCTGAGGATGAAGTTGTAGTCGCCGTGCTCCGCGCAGAACCGCATGCCCCGCTCGGACTGCCCGGCGCACACGATGTCGACGTGCGCCGACGGGCGCGGGGAGAGCACGCAGTCGGTCATCGTGAAGAACTCGCCGTCGAGGTCGCAGCGGCCCTTCTCGAACAGGTCGCGCAGGACGGTGACGTACTCGGTGGAGTAGTCGTAGCGGCGGCCGAAGTACTCGTCACCGGGCCACAGCCCCATCTGTTCGTACTCTCCGGACGCCCAGCCGGACACGATGTTGATGCCGAAGCGGCCGGGGGCGATGGAGTCGATCGTGGACGCCATGCGCGCCACGAGCGCGGGCGGCAGCGTCAGCACGGCGGTCGAGGCGTAGAGCTTGATCCGCTCGGTGACGGCCGCGAGCCCGGCCATCAGCGTGAACGACTCCAGGTTGTGGTCCCAGAACTCGGTCTTCCCGCCGAACCCGCGCAGCTTGATCATCGACAGCGCGAAGGCGAAACCCTGCCGCTCGGCCTCCTGGACGACCCGCTTGTTGAGGTCGAACGTGGGCATGTATTGCGGGGCGTTCTCCGAGATCAACCAGCCGTTGTTGCCGATCGGGATGAAGACTCCGAAGTCCATCTCAAGCTCCTTGTCCGGAGTGGGCGGTTCCGCCCGGGGCGGCGCGTAGTGCTGGCACGACTTCCTTGGCGAGCAGTTCGAGGGAGCCCAGGGCGTCACCGACCGGCATGCCGGCCCACTCCGTGCGGAACAGGAAGTGGTCGACGCCGAGCGCGCGCCACGGCAGCAGCGCGTCGATGCAGTCCTGCGGGGTGCCGATCACGAACCGGTCCGACGACAGCTCCTCGTACGCCGCGCGGAACGACTCCTGGTCCGGCATCACCTTGTCCTGGCCCCAGTCGGCGTAGACGGCGTACTTGTTGGCGAGGTGCGGGCGCGCGAGCTCGACGGCCCGCTCGCGGGTGGGGGCGCAGAAGACCTCGCGCATCAGCGGCAGCTCGGTGACCGGCCCGCGCCCGCTCGCCTCGCGCTCCGCGTGGAACAGCTCGAGCTGGCGACGCACGGTCGTCGCCGTGGCGTGCGGGTTGATCATCCAGGTGTCGGCCGAGCGGGCCGCCCGCCGGACGGCGTTGTCGCTGTTGGCGGCCATCCACACCGGCGGGCGGCCGACCGGGCGCATCGTCGCGCGGACGCCGTCGAGCCGGCACCACGGCAGGTCGGCGTGCACCTCCTCGCCCGCCCACAGCTGCTCGACGATCCGCAGGTTCTCCTCGAACCGGCGGACGCGTTCGCCGCGCGGGATGCCGAACGCGTCGTACTCGACGTCGCGGTAGCCCAGCCCGACGCCGAAGATCGACCGGCCGCGGCACACGACGTCGAGGCTCGCGTACGCCTCCGCGGTGTCGACGGGGTTGTGGAGGGCGAGCAGGTGGATGCCGATGCCCACGCGCATGTCACCGGCCTCGGCGGCGAGCCGCGCCAGCCACGGCAGCGGCTGGATGTGCGCCAACGACTCCGCGAGGTGGTGCTGGCCGGCGAACACGGAGTCGAGCCCGAGGTCGCGCGCCGCGCGCACCATGCTGAGCTGCTCGTCGAGCGCGACGAGGGGATCGCGGCCGGGCGGCTGCTGGTGGGTGATGAACAGGCCCGCGGAGCAGCGGTCAGACGCCACGGCAGGCCTCCGCGAAGTCCCGGGCGGGGGTGTCGTCGCCCAGTCCGAGGATCGC
>NZ_BPRG01000046.1:0-19380 GCF_036984265.1 Pseudonocardia sp. D17
AGATCATCCGCCCTGGCGTGTCTACTCCCGCCGCGTCACCAACCTCCGTAGGTGGGACAGCTAGTCAGCCGGTCCCAGCCGGTCGAGGTCGAGGTCGGGCCGACGGCCGGTGAGCAGGCCGGGCCGGCGACCGGACGGGCGGCGGCGGCTGAGCGGGCGGTCGACCAGGCGGTCGACCAGGCCGCGGCCGCCGACCGCGCGCGCGACGAGCGGGCGCTGGCCGAGCCGGACCGCGAGGACAAGAACCAGCTTGCGCTGTTCGAGCTGTCCGACGAGGCCCGCGTGGGCGCGCAGCCACTGCGCGTCGAGACCGAGACCCCCGAGCACGGGCAGGACCAGGGCCGGGACGTCGAGCACGGACAGGCCGACACCGAGGTACGGGTCAGCCTGGCCGAGGCCCGCCAGCAGGCCCGGCTGGCACAGTCGATCCGGGAGCTGCGCGAGGCCGCCGAGCCGGTCCGGGCCGCGGAGCGCCACCGCCAGGTCGCCGAGGCGCTCGAAGCCGACCGGACCCGGCGGGACCAGGCCGAACGCGACCAGACCATCCACGGCCCGACAGCGGAGAGGGTCCCCGAGCACGAGCACAGCCCGGCCGGAGCGCAGATCGGACTGACGCAGGAACAGTCCGAGGACTGGGGCCTGGACCTGGACTGATCAGCGAGCCCAGCGCGAGCGGTGCGCCTGCCGACGCCGGACTCGTTCCTCACGGTGCAGCTGCGCGATCGCCTGCAGCGTCTCCGGCAAGTCCTCCAGGCCGTTCGCACCCCGCACTGCCCACGGGAGGCCAGCACGATCCCGAAGCGCCTTCTGCTGGCGGTCGTAGGCCCGGACCACCGCGTCGGCTTCCACCCCGGACGTTACGACCTCGCCGCAGATCCGCGACGCGTTGTCCCGCTCGTCGCGGCTGTAGGGCCTGCCGTCCGGCAACAGCCCGGCGGGCATGATCATGGCTGGTCCCGGCCACACCAGGTCGCGCTCGTCCGCATCCCACGGCAGGTCCGCGTCAGACGGGATGGAGGCGTAGTCGGGCTCAACCCACGGCAACTCGGCCTCGAGATCACCGGCGGCCGCCGGCTGCCCCGCGGCGAAGCGGCGCGCCAGCTCGTCGTCCGGGTCGTTCGGGTCGAAGTACCGCGCACTGATCTCCACCGGCATGGCGCTGCCTCCTCATGTCGGCGGTTACGGCACAACCGATAATGGTAACGACGAGGACCGACACTCACGGCCACGTCAGCGATAGCCAGCGCGGCCAGAAAGGGCTGGCCAGGATGGCGGGGGCCCACCTAAGTCGGCCGCGGGTTCGCGGTCCGCGGGGCGGGTTGATCGCGCGCCGTCTGTGTCCTCGGCAGCGAGCACAGCCGGTCTACCGGCGCTCAGCCAGCACTAACGTGCCCCATTGTCGGCGCGTGACCGGGATGGGCGTGCTGAGCGGGGCGGCCGGATCATGTGATCAGAGCACACCGCTGAACAATGAGGTCAGAAGGCCGCCACCGACGCCGATCACCAAGGAACCAACGGCAGCCGCGAGTGCCGTAGTGCTCGCCCAGGGTCGGGTCGCGCGGGGATGCTCGGTGGCGTTCTGATCGCGGACGTCGGCGAACAACGGGGCGATCCATCGGAGGTAGTAGAAGAGGCTGGCGACGGTGTTGATCACCGCAAGCACGGTCAGCCATGCCATGCCGCCGTCGACTGCGGCGATGAACACCGCAAGCTTACCCAGGAATACCCCGGTCGGCGGGGTGCCGACCAGCCCCAGCAGACAGATGACGAGCGCGGCTGCGAGTGCGGGTCGCCGGCGGGCCAGGCCGCGGTAGTCCTCGAGCGTGCGGGCAGACCGGTCGCTGGTGGTGACGGCGGCCGCGACGGCGAAGGCACCGAGGTTGGTCACCGCGTACGCGGCGAGGTAGAGCAGCAGGGCCGAGGCGGCGAGGCCGGTGCGGGTGGCGACGGCGAGGGCCATGAGGACGTAGCCGACTTGGGAGATCGCGGAGTAGCCGAGCAGGCGTTGTGCCGAGTTCTGGAGGAACGCGGCTAGGTTGCCCAGCGTCATCGACGCTGCGGCGAGGATCGCGACGAGCAGCGGCCAGTCGATGAGGTGGTCGGGGATGGCGGCGGACAGCATCCGATAGGCCGCGACGAGGGCGCCGATCTTTGGGACGGTGGTGATAATGCCGGCGATCGGGGCGGGGGTGCCGTCGCTGACGTCGGGTACCCAGAAGTGCGCGGGAACCGCCCCCGCTTTGAACGCCAGCCCGGCCAGGACCGCGACCAGCCCCACGGCAGCCAGCGCAGCGGTCGATCGTCCACCCATCGCCGATGCAGCAACAGTGAGGCTGTCGCGCAGGGCGGAGTAGGCGGTGACACCGCCGGCGGCGTAGAGCAGCGTCACCCCGGCGATCATGGTGACCCCGGCGAAGGCGCCGGAGAGGTAGTACTTCATGGCCGCCTCGGTGCCCGCGGCGGTCTTCGTCCAGCCGACCAGGGCGTAGAGCGGGATGCTGGCGAGCAGGAACGCCGCGAACAGCAGCAGCAGGTCGGTTGCGCCGCAGAGCAAGACGGCGCCGAGCGCGCCGAGCAGCAGAAGCACCCAGTACTCGGTCTCCCGCTGGTGGGCGCGGGTGGTGTCTGCGGAGGCGCCGACGGCGAGCAGGACCGCGACGAGCACGATCAGCCGGCTCGCGTTGGTGGTGGTGTCGACGGTGTAGGAGCCGAACACGGTCTCGGCGGGGTGCAGGTAGGTCAGACCGGTGGCGACGAGCCCGGTCAGGCAGGCAGCGGCGGCGAGGACCCCGACCAGCCATTGGCGTCGCCGCGGAAGCCACGCCCCCACGAGCAGCCCGAGCACCGCGGCGCCGAGCAGCGCGAGCTCGGGGATCAGCGCGGCAAGGTTCTCGTTCATCATCGAGCGACCAGGGTGTTCACCGTGGCCGCGGCGGGCTCGACGAGGTCGAGCAGGAACCGGGGGGCGAGCCCGATCACCGTGGCGAGCGACAGCAGCGGCACGATCGCGAGAAGCTCGCCGGTGCGCAAGTCGCTGACGGCGTGGGGTGTGCCGGGGGCGTCTGGGATGCGGAGCGGCCCGAGGAACAGCCGCTGCAGCGCGACCAGAAACAACGCGGCGGTCACGAGGATTCCGGTGACCGCGATCGCGACCGGGATCGGCGCGGCGGGCAGGGAGCCGGTGAAGATCTGGAACTCGGCGATGAAGCCGGAGAAGCCGGGCAGCCCGAGCGAGGCGAAGGCCGCGACGGCGAACAGCGCGGCGAAGCGCGGGGTGCGGGCGGCCAGCCCGGAATAGGCGCCGAGCTCGTAGGTGTGGCCGCGGTCGTAGAGGACGCCGGCCAGCAGGAACAAGGCGCCTGTGATCAGGCCGTGCGAGACCATCTGCACCAGCGCACCGGTAGTGGCCAGCGTGCGGGCCTGGGCGTCGCCGGCGGCGACGATCCCGGCGGCGCCGATCCCGACCAGCACGTAGCCCATGTGGTTGATCGAAGTGTAGGCGATCATGCGCTTGAGGTTGGTCTGGGCGAATGCGACGAGCGCGCCGTAGACGACGGACACGACCCCGACGATGAGCACGACCAGGGCGTACTGGCGCCAGCTCGTCGGGAGCAGGGGCATGGCAATGCGGACGAAGCCATAGGTGCCCATCTTGAGCAACACCCCGGCCAGGATCGCCGAGCCCGTGGCAGGGGCTTCGGTGTGCGCGGGCGGTAGCCACGTGTGGAACGGCACGGTCGGGGTCTTGACGGCCAGGCCGACGCCGATCGCCAGCAGCGTGAGCGCGGCGTAGGGGCCGCCGGCGGCGAGCGGGTTCGCGGCGGCGAGCTCGACGATGTCGAACGTGTGGGGCGTGGCGGCGAGGAAGACCAGGATGAACCCGAGCAGCAGGGCCAAGGAGCCGAGGAAGGTGTAGAGGAAGAACTTCAGCGCCGCCGACCGTGCCCGCTCGGCGTGCCCCCACCCGGCGATCACGAAGTACATGAACACGATCGACAGGTCGAAGAACAAGAAGAACAAGATCAGGTCCAGCGCGGCGAACAGCCCGAGGCTGACCGTCTGCAGGGCCAGGAAGAGCAGCACGTAGGGCTTGACGCGGCGGGTTTCGCGCAGCGCGAAGACCCCGCACGCCAGGAACAGCACGGCGGTCATGGCCAGCAGCGGCAGCGCCAGCCCGTCGACGCCGAGGTGGTAGGAGATTCCGGCCGACGGGATCCACGGCAGGCGCACCTCGAACGCGTAGCCGCCCGGCCCGACGCCCGCGACGGGGAGCCGTACCCAGGCGGCGACGATCAGCGCCAGGTCGGCCAGCGCGGCGGCGATCCACGCCCCGACGAACAGGCGGGCCGGCAGCCGCGCGGGCAACGCCGCCACCACCACCGCCACCGCAGCGGGCAGGAACACGATCAACGACAGCACCGCTGGGTCCTCCTTCAGGACACGACGCTTTCAGGACACGACGAGGACGACGACGGCCAGCACGGCCAGCACCGCGAACCCGACAGAGGCCTGCGCGTAGTACTGGTGCAGTTGCCCGGTCTGCGGGCGCTGCGCCCACCGGCCCAGGGCGCGAGCCCCGTCGACGACACCGCGCACGACGCCGTCGACGGCGGGCTCACCGCGGCGGTCGAGCTGCCGCGCGAGCGTGACCGTGGCCCGGGCGGCGGCGTCGACACCACGGTCGAGGACGTGGTCGTCGAACCTGGCCAATCCGTGCGCCAGCCGGTGCACCGGGCGGACCAGCAGCAGCCGGGCGGCCTGTTCCAGATCCCACCACCGATGCAGCAGCCCGGGCTCGGGGAGCCGGGTCGCGGCGCGCCAGCCCCACGCGGTGGCGGCCCCCGCCACGGCGGCCGACACGACCAGTTCCCACCACCGCGGCCCGGGTTCGGGGCGGAGAAGGCCGTGGCCGAGCAGCGGGAGGATCCCGAGGGCGGCCGCCCCGATCGCCAGCACGACCAGCGGCGGACCGGTCACGGCCGAGAGCCGACCGGCCGGGGGCTGCTCGACCTCGGCCGCCGCCGGCGGCTGCGCGACACCAGCCGCGGGCCGCCACACGAACCACAGCGCCTTCGCGCTGTACACCGCGGCGACAGCGGCCGCGGCCAGCCCGACGACGTACAGGGCGACCACGCCGGGCGCCGGGGCGGCGAGGGTCGCGGCGAGCACGGTGTCCTTGGCGACCCACAGCGACAACGGTGGAAGTCCCGCCAGCGACAGCGCCCCGACCGTGAACACCGCTCCGACGAGCGGAAACCGGCGGGCCGACCCGGCGAGACCGCCGAGCTGCTTGGTGCCCAGCGCGCTCAGCCAGGCCCCCGCGGCCAGGAACAGCAGGCTCTTCGTGGCCGCGTGGGCGACCAGTTGTAGCACCGCGGCGCCGGTGCTGCCGACACCGGCGGCGAGGATCATGAAGCCGATCTGCGCGCAGGTCGACGCGGCCAACAGCTGCTTGAGATCGCGCTGGGCGATCGCGACCAGCCCCATTCCGAGCGCGGTCCCCGCCCCGACCCAGGCCACCAGCGGACCGGCCCAGCCGACCGAGCCGAGCAGCGGGTTCAGTCGCACCAGCAGGTACGCGCCGGCAGCGACCATGGTCGCCGAGTGCAGCAGCGCCGACACCGGGCTCGGGCCGCGCATCGCCCCGGAGAGCCAGAAGCTGAACGGCAGCTGTGCGGACTTGCCCAGCGCCGTGACCACCACCCCGGCCACCAGCAGCTCCCGCCATCCCGCCCCGGCCGTCGGCAGCTCCTCGAAGCTCAGCGACCCGACACCGCCGGCGAGCGCGGCACCGGCCGCGAGGTAGAGCCCCAGGTCGGCGGTGCGGGTGGTGAGGAACGCGGTGTGCGCGCCGCGCACCGCGTCCGGGTCACAGACGTGATAGCCGATCAATGCCCAGCTCGCTGCGCCCATGACCTCCCACGCCATCAGCAGCGGCGCGAGGCCCGTCGCCGTCACCGTCGCGAGCATCGCCGCGGCGAAGACCAGCATCAGGCCGGTGAACCGGCCGGTCCGCAGCCCCTGCTCGCCCGCGGCAGACACCAGCACCGCTAGCAGCACCCCGGCGACGGTGAGGACTAGCACCGCGGAGAGCCCGTCGACGGCGAAGCCGGCCCGGATGCCCGCGAACAGGGCCGTGTCGGTGACCGGACCGATGAACGCGGCGGCCACCGCGAGGCCCAGCACCACCACTGACACGCCGACGCCGAGGGCGGGCGCGAGCGGGTCGACCCGCCGCCCCCACAGTGCGAGCAGCGCTCCGGCCAGCAGCGGAACGGCGATCAGCAGCCACAGCAGCACGAGCGGCCTCAGCCTTTCAGGTCCGCCGCGCCGTCGGTCATGTCGACCTGGCGGGCCCGGTAGATCGCGGTGGCCACGGCGAACCCGGCGGCCATCTCGACCGCCATCGCGGTGACCACGACGACGATGAGGACCTGGCCCTGGCTGCCCGCGGACGCGAGGAAGTGCCAGAACGCGGCCGCGGCGAGGATGACACCGTTGAGCATCAGCTCCAGCCCCATCATCAGCATCACGATCGACTGCTGCGACAGCGCCCCGTAGAGCCCGATCGCGAACAGTCCGGCCGCGGCCAGCAGGAACAGCTCGAGCGTCACCGGCCGACACCTCCTCCGAGGGGGTCGTCGGACGTGTCCGCGTCGAGGTCGCCGCCGAGCCGGTCGTAGCGGCCGCGCCCCGTCGAGAGAACGACCGTCGCGACGATCGTGGCGAACAGCGTGATCCCGAGGGTCATCGTGGTCAGCATTTGCTCGCCCATCAGCGACCGGCCGAGCGCGAAGGTCGGATCGGGGGCCGGGGTGCCGGTGCGCTGCGGCCAGTCGACGAGCAGGATTCCCGCGGCGAGCAGCACGAACGTCCCCACCGAGATCGTCATCGCGCCCGGCTTGTTGTGATACATCGCCATCGGCATCAGGCCGGCCGGATTCATCATGTACATGATCATGAAGACGGCCATGATCACCATCTCGATGACCATCATCAGCACGATGACCACCCCCAGGTAGCCCAGCCCGAGCAGCACCACGAGCCCGGCCACGGCCAGGAACGAGGCCAGCAGCGAGAAGGTCACCTGCGCCATCGAGTTCAGACGGAACACCCCGAACCCGAACATCACCGCGGCCAGGGCGAGCACCCAGAACACCACGTCCATCTACAGCCCTCCCTCATCTACAGGTCGCCCCGCGTGAGCACGACGATCGACACCACCAGGGCCTGGGCGATGGTCAGCGGCACGAGCACCATCCAGGAGATCTCGGTCCAGCGGTCCATCCGGATGGTGGGGAACCGGCGTCGCGCCCAGACCAGCACAGCCAGCACCGCGAGGGTCTTGACCAGCACCCACGCCCACGCCGGCAGCAGCGGCCCGGCGCCACCGCCGAGGAACAACGGCACCGCCATCGCCGCCGCGGCGGTCAACATCAGCCACCTGCCGCCGAGGAACAGCAGACGGTCCACGCCGGACAGCTCGCCGGCCGCCCCACCGGCGAGATCACCGGCCACCGGGGCGTCGAACGGCGCCCAGAACGCCATCGCGGCCGCCGAGACCAGGAAGACCACGAACGCCACTGGCATGATCACCACGAACCACAGGCCCTGCTGGGCGGCGACGATGTCGCCGACCCGCAGGCTCTGCGCGCCCACCGCGGCGGTGATGATCGCGAACATGTGTGGCAGCTCGTAGGCCAGGCCCTGGGCGACGAACCGGTATCCGCCCACCAGCGACAGCACGCTGTTCGGGCCCCAACCGGCCATCCACACCGCGGCCCATGCCAGGACCTCCATGGCGTTGAACCACACGACCCCGACCCCGAGGTCCGCGACCGGGCGCGTGCCGAGCGGGATCACCACCGCGGCCAGTACCGCCGCCACCACCAGCACCACCGGCCCGGCTCGCCCCAGCACCGGGTCGGCCGCCACAGTCCGACGGCGCTGCCCGACCAGCAGCCGCGCCAGCTCTCTCGCCGGCGCGGTGAACCCACCGGGGCGGCCCGCCGCCCGTGCGTCCGCTGCCGCATCGACGACCACCACCGACCACGCCACCGCGATCAACACCAGCGGCAGCAGCGGCGCCCACCACCACGCCAGCGCCGCAGCCGGTGCCGGCATCGGGACCGCCTCATCCACGGTCGCGCCGCCCGCCGTCGCGCATGCCTGGCTGCGTCCCGGGGGCCGTACCGTCCCCAGCCGTCGTCGCTGCCGGCGCGTCGTCCCCAGCCGTCGTCACGACGGGCGCGTCGCCGGGGACGACAGTCGTGTCGCCGTCGGTGGCGGGGTCGGCGGCCGCGAGGAGCAGGCGGGCGACGGCGAGGTCGGTGCCGACCACCAGGCGTGCCACCTCGGCCAGCTCGATCCGGGCCTGCTCGTACCGAGCTGAATGGACGGGCCGCGCCCTCGATGTGGGCGCGCGAGTGGCGATCGCGTCCCCGGTTGGCTCGTGGAGTGCCTCGACGGCGAGCCCGAGGGCCTCGAGGCGCAGCGCCACCAATGCCGGCACATGCGGGAGGCCCCGCACCATCCGGTGCAGGGTCCGCGACCGGCGGATCCGGCGCACCAGCGCTTCGACCGCCGCGCAGGTCGGGTCGAGCGACGCCCCTGTGAGGAGCCGGTCGCGCAGCCGGCGGGCCCCCGCCGCGGGCGCCGCCCAGCCCGCCACCGCCAGGACCCGGGCCACGGCGTCGAGCTCTCGGGCCACGGCGCGCCGCCCGATGTCCGGGCAATCGCCGTCGCCCAGGGCGGCCGACGTACGGGACGTCCAGAACGGCTCGCCGGGTGGATCATCGACCAGCCGGGCGTGGGCCTGCTGGACGACGTCGCCTTGCAGCGCCACCTCGAGCACCAGCCCCGCCGGCCAGTCCGGCAGGACCGGCCCCAACGCCACGTTCAGCCGATCGAGCATCAACCCGTCGCGATCGTCGCCGAGATCGGCCATCGCCAGCCCACCAGGCATCTCCATCTCGCCGTGCCCGCCATGACCGCCGTGCTGCTCGTGCCCGCCGTCCTGCTCGTGCCCGCCGTGCTGTGGAGAGCCGGGCTTCTCGTCGGGATGCAGATTCCCGTCGAGATGCCGAGGTGTGCCGCCCCGTCCGTCCTCGATGGGCTCTGCCGCAGTGGGTGCACTCGGAGCCGGCCCGGCGGCAGGACGCGCTGCGGCGAGGTCGGCCGAGGCTCGGTCCAATGTCGCCTCGAGGCCCTCCGGTGCGTCGATGGCGAGGTAGGTGCGCGGCTGGGGAACGCTCGCCCAGATCGCCTCGATCGCGGCCGTGAGCTCGGGCCCCGCGCGACCGGCGACGAGCAGCACGTCCGCGTCGGCCGGGGTGTCGGCGATCGGCCAGTCGCGTCGCGAGAGCTCTGCCTCGACGGCCAGGCGGACGGCCACCCCGTTGCGGGCGGCGACGATCAGCACGTGCGGTCGTCGGGCGGCGACGCGCCGCAGCCATCGGCTCAGGTCCATCGCAGAGCGCCCTCGCGCCACGCGTAGACAACTCCGGCGAGCAGGATGGCGAGAAACACGAACATTTCGATCACCGCGGAGGGCCCGACCCGCGACACGACCAGCGTCCACGGGTACATGAAGATCATTTCCATGTCGAAGGCCAGGAACACCATGGTCACCGGGTACCAGCGCACGTGGAACCGGGAGAAGGCGTGGTGGGTCGGCCCCAGGCCGCCCGTGAACGGGGCGACCTCCGACACTGGCCGGGCCGCCGCGGTCATCACCGAGAGCGAGTAGAGCGCGGCGACGAAGACCAGCACCACCCCGAGCACGATCAGCACCGGCACGAACTCGCTCATGTCAGATACCCCTACCCGGGACGGGTGCGTGACCCCTTGTCCAACGCGACCTTCCCTGCGCGGTGTCATTTCATGTCGGCCGCATTGCCGCAACCGCTGGCCGCGGCCACCCCACGCCCGGGAATCGCGCGGAGCGGAGGGGGCTGCATCAGAGCCACCCTCCGCCCCGCCTCGCATAAGGAGCTCGGCGGGTCAGAGCGTCGAGAGCAGGTTCTGCATCTCGGTGATCTCCGACTGCTGGTCCTGGATGATCTTCTGTGCCAGTGCCTTGGCAGCGGGGCTCTGACCCTCGGCCAGCTCGGTCTGGGCCATCTGAATGGCGCCGTTGTGATGCTCGGTCATCATCTGCAGGAACATCCGGTCGAAGTCGGCGCCGGTGGCCTGCCCGAGCTGTTGCATCTGCTGGCCGGTCATCATGCCGGGCATCCCCTGCGGCATGGGCATGGTGCTCGTGGCCTGGCTCATGCCGCTGTGGTCCATGCCGCCCATGGAGCCGCTCGTGGCGGTCGGCCCGGTCTCCGGTTCACCCCAGGCTGTGAGGAAGCCGCGCATCTGCTCGATCTCAGGCCCCTGAGCCTGCTGGATGCGGGTGGCGAGCTGCTTGACCTGGGCGTTGCTGGCCTGCTGGATGGCCATGTCGGCCATCTCGACGGCCTGGGCGTGGTGCGGAATCATGTCGTGGACGAACGCGGTGTCCGCGGCGTTGTGATCGGCCGAGACGGCCGGTGACGTGGCGGCCGCGCTCGGTGTGGTGGACGCGGCGGTGGCGGAGCCGGTCGAGTCGCTACACCCGGCGACGAGAACGGCCGTGACGGCGGCGGCGCCGAGCATGCCAAGGACAGATGTGCGGTTCATGATTGGAGGTACTCCTCTGAGTGCAAACGGATGTGATCGGACCAGCGCTCTTCCGCGCTGGAGGCCGATCAGTTCCGCAGCACGCAGAGTTGCGCGAGCCTGACCGAGGTCGGTGGAGGCGCCCGGGGCCCGGCGACGGGCCGCCCACTGCGGCCGGCTGCGTCGGGCCGAGCCGCGCGTCCGACGACGAAGGCCAGGAGCGCCGCGGCGGCCACGGCCAGCAGCACGGTCAGCACGGCCAGGCACAGGTGGAGCAGGTCGTGCAGCGCCGAGTGTCCACCGGCGGGCCCCGCCGGGCCCGCCGGGTCAATGGTGTGCATCTCGGATCTCACAGTGACGACCAGGACCGCGGTCGCTGCCGCCTGTTGGCCGTGGGAACCAGCAACTCCGCCGGTGTTTTCTGGCGCCGCTACGGCGTCCGTATCAGCGGCGACCGTCACGGATCCGTCAGGGCCCGCCATCGTCATCGGTGGGCCGGCAGCGCTCTGCATGGCGACGTTCTGCGCGTCGTCGCGGCAGGCGACCGCGGAGTGCATCGCGACGACACCCAGGATCAGCGACAGCATCAGGAGCACGTGCTGCCAGTCGCGTCGACCAAGCGTCTGCACGCCCCGACGATAGCTGCGCGGCGGAGGACTGCCTGACCGCCGGGTCGACGGTGCAACGGGTCGACTCCCGATCGGGTGATCTGGTCAGCCGTGTGGGCCCGCTCCGTGCGGGTCGACGAGAGCGTCGTCAGCGAGGGGTGCTGGGGAGCACCGGTCCTCGATGCGGCCCAGCCGCCATACGGCGAGCGCCACAATCCAGGTGAGCACGAACAGGCCGACGACGGCGAACCCGACGACTTCGAGGTCGAGCGAGCCGATCCAGTGCAGGGGACCGGACTGGACGTCGAGACGCTCCCCGATCATGCCGAACAGCACGATCACGCCGACGACGAGCGCGACGATCACCGACAGCACCGTCACCGTGAGGTTGTAGAAGACCTTCCGAACGGGCTTGAGAAAGGCCCAGCCGTAGGCCCTGGCCATGAACACGCCGTCGGCGGTGTCGAACAGGCTCATCCCTGCAGCGAACAACACCGGAAGCACCAGGATCGCGTACCAGGGGAGGGTGAACGCGGCCGTTCCCGCGGCGAGGACGAGCAGCGCGACCTGGGTGGCGGTGTCGAACCCGAGGCCCATGAGCAGCCCCACCGGGTACAGGTGCCAGGGCCGGTTGACCCGACGCATGACGCGCCCGAGCAGGCGGGCCAGGAACCCACGACGGTGGAGGTGGTACTCGAGGGCGGCTTCGTCGACGACGCCAGTGCGCATGTCCCGCAGCACCCGGGCGATCCCGAACACCGAGACCAGGTTCGTCAGCCCGATCAGGACGAGGAACACGCCGGCGACGATCGACCCGATCAGGCCGAGGGCCTGCAGCAGGGCCGAGTCCTCGTCCTGGACCGGGCCGACGATCGCGCGCAGGCCGAGCGCAAGCAGCAACGACAGGCTGAACACGACGCTGGAGTGGCCGAGGGAGAACCAGAAGCCCGAACTGAGGGCGCGCTTGCCCTCGCCGACGAGCTTGCGGGTGGTGTTGTCCACGACAGCGATGTGGTCGGCGTCGAAGGCATGCCGAACTCCGAGCAGATACGCGGTCAGCCCCAGCCCGGCTCCGAACAGTCCGACGTCGCCCAGAATGATCTTCTGCGGAGCCACCGCCAGCAGGAGCACGCCCCAACCGAGGACATGGAGCGCCACGACGACGCCCGCCATGCCCAGCAAGCCCAGGCAAGCATGCCGATCCCACCGGGCGACTCGCCCCTGCCCACGCCCGTCTCCCACCGTCGCATCGTGCAGCACCGAAGTTGCTCCTGCATACGAGTGGCAGCACAGGATCACAGCCCAGGGCGTCGTCTACTCCCGGGGGAGCCCGTCCCCCGATTCGCGCTCTGAGCTCGTGGGATCGGGCCGCGTCCTCGCGCCGGCATAGACAAGCGCGCCTCGCGCGAGAGGGGCCGAGCCGCTCGGTGGGCGAAAGAGTGCCAGCAGCTCGATTCGCCGGACGCACTGGCGTACGATACCCCCCTAGGGTATCGTCGCGATATCGATGGGAGGCGCCGTGCACGGGTACGCGGACAACAAGGACAACCACCTCAAACGAATGCGCCGGATCGAAGGCCAGGTCCGGGGCATCTCGAAGATGATCGAGTCCGACAAGTACTGCATCGACGTGCTCACGCAGGTCGCCGCGGTGAACAAGGCCTTGGAGGCCGTGGCATTGGGGTTGCTCGACGATCACCTCAAGCACTGTGTGAGCGACGCCGTCGCCGAGGGTGGTCAGGTCGCTGATCAGAAGATCTCCGAGGCCAGCGCCGCGATCGCCCGTCTGGTCAAGTCCTGATACCGCGTGGGGCGCGATCGCGCACCCACGTGCCGACCGATCGGCCCTGACCCCCAGCTCACCCGTCAGCACCGGCCCCGTCGCAGGCTGCTCAGTTCGTCGCGTCCGCACCCGGCTCCCGGGGGCGGACCGGCAGGAGAAGAGAGGAAGCACTGATGGCTGTCAGCACCTACACCGTGACCGGGATGACTTGCGACCACTGCGTCGCGTCGGTGCGCGAGGAGATCGGCGAGCTCTCCGGTGTCCGGGAGGTCACCGTCGACCTCCCGACCGGCCTGGTCACCGTCACCACCGACGCGCAGGTCGACGACGCGGACATCCGCGCCGCCGTCGAGGACGCCGGTTACCAGCTCACCACCACCTGACCCTCATCTCGTCGCGGCGGACCCGGCCGGACGGGCAACCCTGAAGCAAGGGAATCATCGTGAACACTCTTGCGAAGCTCTCCGCCTACGGCGCGGCGCTCGCCCTGCTCGCACTCGGGGCGTACGCGACCGGATCCGCTGTCGGTCCCCTGGCCAGCACCGCCTCCGCCGCACCGGCGACCGGGCCCACAGGCGCCCGCGTCGTCGAGGACACCGGGCACGGGGACATCCACAGCGGCGCCGTCCCGGAGACCGCAGACCAGCCCGCCGGGCTGGCGCCGAGCAGGGGCGGCTACACCCTCATGCCCACCGCCTCGACGCTGACCGCGGGAACCGTCGACGACCTCACCTTCCGCATCACCGGCCCGGACGGGGTCACGGTGACCGCGTTCGACGAGGAGCACACCAAGCAGCTGCACCTGATCGTGGTGCGCCGCGACACCACCGGCTACCAGCATCTGCACCCGATTATGGACCCCGACGGCACCTGGCGGACAGCCCTGGATCTGCCCGCGGGCGGGGTCTACCGGGTCTTCGCCGACTTCACCCCGACGGGCGGGGCGCCGACGACCCTCGGGGCCGACCTGTCGGTGGCCGGCGTCGACGAGCCGGTCGGCCACGACACCAGCCGGGTCGCCGAGGTCGACGGCTACCAGGTCCACCTCGATGGCGACCTGATCGCCGGGCGGTCCTCTCCGCTGGCGCTGACCGTCACCGAGGACGGCGTGCCGGTCACCGACCTGCAGCCCTACCTCGGCGCCTACGGACACCTCGTCGCGCTGCGCGCCACCGACCTGGCCTATCTGCACGTGCACGCAGACGGTAGCCCTGGTGACGGGCGCACCCTCGCCGGACCGCAGATCAGGTTCGTCGCCGAGGTCCCCTCGTCCGACACCTACCGGCTATTCCTGGATTTCCAGCACGCCGGGACGGTGCACACCGCTGAGTTCACCGTGCCGACCGGCCCACCGACCTCGGCGCCAGACGCGACGAGCCCAGACGAGACGAGCGGAGCCGTCGCCACCCCCACCGACACCCACCCCCGCATGGGAGAGGGCCACTGATGTCCACGACCAGCCACACCTCGACAGCTGCCCCCGCGGCGGTCACTGGACCAGCCACTGCCGTGCAGGGCCGCACCGTCACCGACGTCGAGCTCGCCATCACCGGCATGACCTGCGCGTCGTGCGCCAACCGGATCGAACGCAAGCTCAACAAGATCGACGGCGTGACCGCCACGGTCAACTACGCCACGGAGAAGGCGAAGGTCACCGCACCGGACGGGATCGCCCCCGACGAGCTCGTCGCCGCGGTGCACGCCGCCGGGTACGGCGCCCGCCTTCCCGATCCCCCGACCGTCGCCGAGGAGCCGGGTGGCTCCGGGCAGGTCGACGAGAGCAGTGCCGAGCCGGTCGAGCTGCGAGCCGCCCGGCAGCGGCTGCTGACCTCGATCGTGCTGTCGGTACCGGTCATCGCGCTGGCGATGGTCCCGGCGTGGCAGTTCACCTACTGGCAGTGGATCTCGCTGACCCTCGCCGCGCCCGTGATCGTGTGGGCGGCCTGGCCGTTCCACCGGGCGGCGTGGGCGAACCTGCGCCACGGCGCCGCGACCATGGACACCCTGATCTCACTCGGCACCCTCGCCGCGTTTGCCTGGTCGCTCTACGCACTGTTGTTCGGCACCGCCGGCATCCCCGGCATGACCCACCCCTTCGAGCTCACAATCAGCCCATCGGACGGGGCCGGCAACATCTACCTCGAGGTCGCCGCCGGGGTGACCACGTTCATCCTGGCCGGGCGCTACTTCGAGGCCCGCTCCAAGCGCCGCGCCGGCGCGGCCCTGCGTGCCCTGCTCCAGCTCGGCGCCAAGGACGTCACCGTGCTGCGGGAAAGCCCGAACGGCAGCCGGGTCGAGGAGCGCATCCCCGTCGGGCAGCTCGCCGTCGGTGACCGCTTCGTGGTCCGCCCCGGGGAGAAGATCGCCACCGACGGGATCGTCGTCGAGGGCAGCTCCGCCGTCGACGCGTCCATGCTCACCGGCGAGTCCGTGCCGGTCGAGGTCGTCGTCGGAGACGAGGTCGTCGGAGCCACCGTCAACGCCAGCGGCCGGCTCGTGGTGCAGGCCCACCGGGTCGGCGCAGACACCCAGCTCGCGCAGATGGCCACGCTGGTCGAGGACGCCCAGACCGGCAAGGCAGCCGTCCAACGACTGGCCGACCGAATTTCCGGGGTGTTCGTGCCGATCGTGATCGCCCTGTCCGCGGTCACCCTCGCGTTCTGGCTGGGCACCGGTGCGGGTGCGGCGGCGGCGTTCACCGCTGCGGTCGCGGTGCTGATCATCGCCTGCCCGTGCGCGCTCGGGCTCGCCACCCCGACCGCGCTGCTGGTCGGCACCGGCCGCGGCGCACAGCTGGGCATCCTCATCAAGGGCCCGGAGATCCTGGAGTCCACCCGCAAGGTCGACACCGTGGTCTTGGACAAGACCGGCACCGTCACCACCGGCCGGATGTCCCTGCTCGCCGTACACACCGCCGGCTCCGACGGATCCGGGACCGACCCGTCGGACGCGGACGAGGTTCTGCGGTTGGCCGGGGCGCTGGAGAACGCCTCGGAGCATCCCGTCGCCGCAGCGATCACCCGTGCGGCGCGTGAACGGGTGGGCGAGCTGCCCGAGGTGACGGAGTTCGGCAACCTGGAGGGCCTGGGGGTGCGCGGCGTCGTCGACGACCACGCGGTGCTCGTCGGTCGGCCGGCGTTGCTCGACCAGTGGAGCCAGAGGCTGCCTGACGATCTCGCCGCAGTGGCCGAATTGGAGTCCGGCAAGGGGCGCACGGTCGTCGCCGTCGCCGTCGACGGAGAGCCTCGGGCCGTCATGGCCGTGGCCGACATCGTCAAGGACACGTCGGCCGAGGCGATCGCCCGGCTGCGCGGGCTCGGGCTCACCCCGATCCTGCTGACCGGGGACAACCGGGCCGTGGCGGAGACGGTCGCCCGCGAGGTCGGCATCCCATCCGACGACGTCGTCGCCGAGGTCCTGCCCGCCGACAAGCTGCAGGTGGTCAAGGACCTGCAGGCGCAGGGCAGGGTCGTCGCGATGGTTGGCGACGGTGTCAACGACGCGGCCGCACTCGCACAGGCCGATCTCGGCCTCGCGATGGGGACCGGTACCGATGTCGCCATCGAGGCCGCCGACATCACGCTGGTCCGCGGTGACCTGCGCGCGGCAGCGGACGCGATCCGACTGTCGCGCCGCACGCTCGGCACGATCAGGGGCAACCTCTTCTGGGCGTTCGCCTACAACGTCGCCGCGCTGCCACTGGCCGCCCTCGGCCTGCTCAACCCGATGCTCGCCGGCGCCGCGATGGCCCTCAGCTCGGTGTTCGTCGTCGGGAACAGCCTGCGGCTCCGCAGGTTCCGCCCGACGAGCGACCAGGGCTGACCCGACGTACGGCGTCGAGGCGGGGCGAGGGCCGGCAACACCGTCCCTTGCCCCGTCACGGCTTCCACAGCTCGTCGGATTCATCAACCGCCGCCGGCCTGTTGGGCGGCACACATGCGTCGTGCGCTGGCGGGCCTACGCAGGAGCTCGCCGTGGGCTCGACTGTGCCGCGTCGAACCCAACGGATCCACGTCAGAGCCGACACTGCGTACACCGCAGGCGATAGCGCGATTGTCGACCTTGCGCTCCTCGAGGAGGACCACCGAGGCGACCTTACGCCTGAGGGCCCTGGTGGTGCAGCACTCCGGCGCGAGTCGCACTTCTCCGTCCGCTGCAGGGCCGCCACCCCTTCCACGGATGACGGGTTCCTTGTCGGCGTCGGTGATCCTATCGACGACGCGGCTCAATTTCTTGACCGCGCGCGTCCGTCGGCCGGTACGGGCGAGGCGGACGTGCTGGCGCCGCGCGGTGCGTCGACGTCCATCCGACCTATCGGACCTGACCAGGTCGGCACCTCCGGCCACCGTGGCCGCCGGCGTCGGACAAACGCCAGGTCCTCGGGCCGTCGCCCCAAGATCAGACGTCGTACACGACGAACCGTTGTCTTCTCGTCATCCAGGGTGATGAGAGCAGGAACGATCAGGCTGAACGCAAGGCCGAACAGAATGACTGCCGTCCGAGTAACAGCACCATAACCAATGCCGAGACAGAAACCGTGCGATCGAAAGTCGACATGTATGTCGGGTTCGAGAGATATGGAGGGATCGTGAGCTTTGTGCGTCTGTGTGGTCGTCCAGGGTTCCACACACTACTACGATCACGTGATCCCGCCGTGACTAGACGTTCCCGCGAATCGGCTTCTTCGGCCTACTGGGATCGGGGAACATCGGCAACGACGGCTCCCTCGACGTGGCCCTCAACGAAGTCCGTGCGCGATATCCCGACGCCCAGATTGGCTTCCTGTGTGCCGGCAATTTCTGTCGGCTACTCCGAGAAGAGTCGAGAACTGCTCGCCGGCGTCGGTCTCGACGGCTACTGCCACGCGGCAGCGACGCTCGACCTGGACCTGCTGCAGGAACAGTTCGCTGAGCTCGAATCTCGCCGGTTGGCGCTCCGGCCGCCCGCACTTGAGGAGGCTACCCAACCCTTTGCGCAGCAGGTGCATGTGCAGTTCGACGAGATCGCCACGATGCTGTTGCTAACACCCGTCGGCGGCCGGTGAGTTCGCAGGCACGGACATGAAAGGACGAGGGCGCAGGACAGATGTCCACTCACGACAATATCGGGAGCGGTGCCAGAAAACTCTACAAGAGAGACTTCTGGGCCGTGGAGAACCGGAACTATACCGAGCCGCACTACCGGATGCAGAAGGCAGCCCGATTGCTCAACAGAATTGCGGCGGGCAAACGACTCACCCTGCTAGACATCGGCTGCGGTCCAGCCACGCTCGAACGACTACTGCACCCAAACATCGAATACTGCGGCATCGACATCGCCATCCAGGAACCGCGCGACAACCTCATCGAGACCGACTTCCTGGACGAACCCATCGGCTTCCGCGGCCGGAAATTCGATCTCATCATCGCGCAGGGCGTCTGGGAGTACGTCGGACCGCACCAGGACCGGAAGCTGGCCGAGATCGGGCCGATCCTCGAAGCCGACGGCATCTTCCTCACCTCGTACGTGAACTTCGACCACAGGGACAAACGGATCTACCGGCCCTACAGCAATGTTCAACCCCCCGAGGGATTCCTGAGGAGTCTCCGACGCCGTTTCACCATCGACGGCTATTTCCCCACCTCGTACCACTGGGTGGGCCGCGAGCCTCGCCACCCAGCCCTGAAGGCCATCGAGATGCCAGTGACCATCAGGGTGCCCGTGGCCCACCGCCACTTGGCGGTCGAGTACTTCTTCCGCTGCTCTGCGCTGCGCTGACGACCGATGAGCCCGGCCCTGCCACCTCTGCACTGTCGGCTACGGCGCCGACCTGGGCCGTAGCGGAACGACGTGTCCAGCGTGCCCGAAGAACCGCGGAGCCGGCCGCGCGGCAGAGCCACGGCGGTGCCAGAACTGCGGCTGCAGGGACATCCGATCGCGGTCGGACGGGGGCTACAAGCGGCCGTCCCCTGGCCGCCTCTCGTAGCCGATTCTCGCAGTTCCGCGGGGCCGATCAGCCGCCCGCGGCGGACTTCAGCGCGTCGGCGCGGGAGGTCGACTCCCACGGCAGCTCGACGTCGGTGCGGCCGAAGTGGCCGTACGCCGCGGTCTGCGCGTAGATCGGGCGCAGCAGGTCGAGGTCGCGGATGATCGCGGCCGGCCGCAGGTCGAAGACCTCGGTGATCGCGGACTGGATACGGGTCGGGTCGACGTGCTCGGTCCCGAACGTCTCGACGAACAGCCCGACGGGCGCGGCCTTGCCGATCGCGTAGGCGACCTGGACCTCGATGCGGTCGGCCAGGCCGGCCGCGACGGCGTTCTTGGCGACCCAGCGCAGCGCGTAGGCGGCCGAGCGGTCGACCTTCG
>NZ_BPRG01000047.1:0-49497 GCF_036984265.1 Pseudonocardia sp. D17
CGCGGGCGGCGCGCGCCGCGGTGTCGGCGGCGACGGCGTCGGCGACCACCCGTGCGGCCGCCGCAGCCGCGTCGGCCGCGCTCCGACGGCGGGCGTCGACATCGGCCGCACCGGCCGGGACCGTGATCCCGGCGAGCACCGCGCGCTCCCGCTCGGTGGCCGTCACCGCCGCCTCGGCCGAGGCGACCGCGCGCGCGGCCGCGGCGAGCTCCTCGGTGGCGTCCCCGACCCGGCCGACGAGTGCGTCCAGCGCCTCGACCCGCGCGGTCGCGGCGGCCACGGCGTCGTCGGTCGCGTCGTCGTAGGAGGACAGCTGGCCGGCCAGGACGTCGGCCCGCTCGCCGGACGCCGCGGCCTCGCGGTTGGCCTCCTTCGCGATCGCGTCGTAGACGTCGAGGCCCAGCAGCCGCACGAGCATCCGCTGCCGGTCGGCCGGCTTGGCGTGCAGGAACTCCGCGAACGCACCCTGCGGCAGGACGACGCACTGGCAGAACTGGTCGAAGGGCAGCCCCAGCAGCCGCTCCACCTCGGGCGTGACGCCCGAGTCGGCCGCGAGCACCTGGGTGTCGCCCTCGGCGTCCCCGGCGTCGACGAGCCGTTCCAGCCGGGCGCTGCGCACCGACACCTTGTCCTGCGCCGAGCGCCGCAGCTCACGGGCCGCGACGTAGCGTTCGCCGCCGACGTCGAACACGAGCCGCACGACGCCGCGACCGACGCTCGGCGCGAGCGCCAGCCGCACGGCGCGCCGGTCGTCCCAGCGCGGCACCGACCCGTAGAGCGCGAAGCACATCGCGTCGACGACCGTCGACTTCCCCGCACCCGTCGGCCCGACGAGCGCGAAGTAGTCGGCACCGGTGAAGTCGACGACCGCCGGCTCCCGGAACGCCGCGAACCCCTGCATCTCCAGCCGGACCGGCCTCATCGCGCACCCCCGGTGTCGGAACTGGTGACCGCGTCGTGCAGCCGGGCGAACAACGCGTCGAGCCGCGGGTCGGCGACCGCCCGGTCGCGGCAGTACTCGCCGAACAGCTCCGCCGGGCTGCGCTCGGCCCCCCGGCCCTCCGACGGCCGCGACCCGCGGACCGGCGCCGCGAACTCGGGGTCGATCCGCACCTCCAGCGCGTTCGGCAGCACGGCCGTGACGTCCTCGCGCAACCCCGCCCGCGCGGGTTCGCGCACGAAGACGCGCAGGTAGTCGTCGCCGACGGTGTCGCGCAACGCGGCCAGCTCGTCGACCGTGCCGTGCAGCGTGCGCAATCCGCGGCCGGCGGTGACGGGGATGTCGGTGGCCCGGGCGGGCGTCGTCGCCGTGGCCTCGACCAGGCAGACGACGCTCGTGTTGGCCTGCTCGCCGAAGTCGACCGCGAGCGGCGAGCCCGAGTAGTGCACCGGCGCGGGCGCGGCGAGCATCTGCCTGCGGTGCAGGTGGCCCAGCGCCACGTAGTGGGTGTCGGCCGGGAAGATCGACGCGGGCACCGAGTACTCGAAGATCGACTGGGCGAGCCGCTCCCCTCCCCCGAACGTGCCGTTGAGGACGGTGAGGTGCGCCGCCACCAGGTTCACCGAGTCGGTGCGGAAACCGTCGGTGAGCGAGCGCACGATCCCGCGCAGCTGCTCGTCGTAGGCCGCGTTGTGCTGGGCCGGGAGCTGCGCGACGAGCTCGGCCGCCCGCACCGCGTAGCGCTGCGACAGGAACGGCAGCACCGCGATGCTCGCCCGCTCCCCGCCGCGGGTGACCATGTCGACGACGCCGCCCTGCTCGGCCGTCCGGACCGTCCCGACCAGGGTGATCCCGGCCGCCGCGGCGAAGGGCCGGTACGCGTCGAGCGCCGCGCCGTGGTCGTGGTTGCCGCCGATGACGACGACCTCCGCCCCCGTACCCGCCAGCGCGGTGAGAGCCTGCACGACGAGCTGCTGCGCGGCGGCGTTGGGCGCGGCGGTGTCGTACAGGTCGCCGGCCACGACGACCAGGTCGACCTCCTGCTCTCGGGCGATCGCGACGATCTCGCGCAGTACCTCGCGCTGCTCGTCGAGCCGGCTGTGGCCCTTCAACGTCTTGCCGACGTGCCAGTCGGCCGTGTGCAGGATGCGCATCGCCGCGAACGGTATTCGCCACCCCCGACAGGACCGCCGCCGGGCGCCCGGCGCGTCCCGCGGCCCGCCGCCGGGCGGTGAAGATGGACGCGGCGGGGGACGCGGCGCGGGTGGACGGCGCCAGGTGGACGGCGCCAGGTGGACGGCGCCAGGTGGACGGCGGCGCGCGGACGGCGGCGCGCGGCTCCGGCTGGCTGCTGCGGAGCGACCGATCCCGTGCTCGTGCCGCCCGCTGCCCTGGCGCCTGCCCACGGCTCGGGTCACCGCCGGGGTGGGGTCGTCGGGTGAGGCCGCCGGTGTGAGACCGCCGGGGTGAGGGCCGCCGCGGCGCGGATGATCCGCCGCCCGGGTGGGGCCGCCGCTCAGGTTGCCGCTGCCCAGGACGAAGGGACGGACGCCGACAACGGCCGCCGCTTCGTCGAGCCGCTGACCTGGTGATCACTGATCGCGGGACGTGCGGTGCTCTATTCGACCTCAACGTCCCTGGATCGACGATCAAGTGCGCTCCGCCGCGGACGCCACACGCGCACACAGGCGTCCTCCCGTGTCCTCGATCTACGAGGATCCCCAATCATGATCACGATCCGCGGGACCTGAGCGCCGCCCATTGCGCCCATGTCCCGGCGACGGCGATCAACGAGGTCCGGGACCGTGGAACTCCCTAGCTGGACGGCCACAGACCGCAGCCTGCCCCCGGCCACGGCGAAGATCGCCATACCCGGGACCTCAGCGCCGCCCCGCGCGCTATGTCCCCGCCACGGCGATCAACGGGGCGGCCCAGCCGTCAAACCCGCCCGCCCCGGACAGTCACCGACCACAGCTGTCCCCGACCACCGCGAAGATCACCATCCCCGGGACCTCAGCGCCGCCCCCGCGCGCCCATGTCCCCGTCACGGCGATCAACAGGGCACTCAGCCTCGGTGCACCGAGCCGGACTGCCACGAACCCCGGCGTGTCCCGACCGCCGCGATGATCACCATCCCCGGGACCTCAGCGCCATCCACCGCGCCTGTGTCCCGGTACCGATGATCACCCCGCGAGCCGACCAGGGGCCTGGGCCGAGGGGCCCAGGGCCACGCGACCGCGCGCTCCGCCGCCCCGAGCTTCGCACACCCACGCGGCCACACCAGCCGCACTGGATCACCGCCCTCGGACCCCAGCGCCTGTGTCCCGGCAACGATGATCACCGTGTCGGTCGGCCAGGAGTCCTCCCGACGCACCACCACATGCACAGTCATGGACCAGCGACTTCGGCGCTACCCGATGCCCACCATCCCCGGTCCCGGGCCTCCACGCACGACGCCGTCCCGCCGGCGTCGATCATCCGGCGGTCGCGGCAGCCGTCAGGCGGCGCAGGGCGCCCGTCAGCGCCTCCACGGCACCACCCGACTCCGTGAGCCCGTGCCGGGCCGCGATCCAGGACGGCTCGTTCCAACCCAGCCACACCGTGCCGGCTTCGTCCTCCCAGGCGAGTGCCTTGAGGGGCAGGTCGATGCCCGCGGTCTGGTGCTCCTGCATGAGCGGCGTCCCACCCTGCGGACGCCCGAACAGGAGCAGCACGGTCGGCCGCAGCGGGAGGCCTGCACTCGCGGCCGCGGCGGCGTGGTCGATCCGGGCGAGGACGGTCAGGCCGGCGGCCTCGACGGCGGCGGCCAGCCGGTCGACCGTCTCCGCGACGGGGTACGGGGACGGCACGGCCGTGAGGCCGTCGATCTGGGTCACATCGGGCTCCAGGGACTCGGACTGGCTGCGCGGCTCAGAAGGGCGGCGGGTCGTCGGCGCCCGGGAGCCCGGCGAAGGGGTCGCGGCGGCGCCCGCCGTTGGTCCCCGCGGCGCCCGGCGCCGTCCCGGCCGGGGCGGCAGCCGGCTCGACCGCCTCCGACTCCCGCGTCGCCCACGCCGGGAACGGGAACTCGACGGCCAGCGGCACCGGGATCTCGGGCTGGGAGACGAACATCGTCCCGGGCTTGGCCAGCACGGCGCGAGCGCGCTGCGTCGGGGGCAGGAACCCGTACTCGGGACGTCCGGCCTCGGCCGGGTCGAGCCGTCCGACGATCTTGACCGACGAGTTGGACACGATCCGCCGCTCGACCTCGCTGGCCGTCTGCTGGGCGCCGACCAGGATGATCCCCAGCGACCGGCCGCGTTCGGCGATGTCGAGCAGGACCTCCTTGATCGGGCTGGACCCCTCGCGCGGCGCGTACTTGTTGAGCTCGTCGATCATCGTGAACAGCAGCCCGCCGGGCCCGGCCTGCTCCTTGCGCGCGGTCTCGGCGGCGAGCGTGACGCCGACGACGAACCGCTGCGCCCGCTCCGGCAGGTTGTGCAGGTCGACGACGGTGACCTGGGTGTGCTCGGTCGTCACCCGGCGGCCGGGGGTGTCGGGCAGGTCGCCGCGGACGATGCCGCGCAACGGCTTCAGGCTCGACCGCAGCCGCCGCAGGAACGCGTTGACCGTGCCGACGCCGGTGACGGGGCCGGCCCAGTCGCGCCGGGCGTCCTCGTCGGTGAGCCGGTCGGAGACGAACTCGACGAGGTCGTCGTAGGTGCGCAGGACCTGGCCCTCGATCATCACGGCACCCGAGTCGCCCACGGCCGACACCTCGCGCTTGAGCCGGGACGCGACCTGGTGGATGACCATCGTGTACTGGTTGCGCTCGTCCTCGGCGTCGGCGAAGGCGTAGGGCAGCAGCTCGCGCGAGCAGAACTCGCCGAGCGTCCACCAGAACGCCGCGATCCCGTGCGTGCGGCCGACGACGTGCGGGCGCCCCGAGGGGTCGTCGGGCATCGGCGGGGCGAAGAAGCCCACCGAACCGAAGGGCGCGGCGACGAGGTCGAGGCGGGCGTAGTCGGCGCGCAGGTCGTCGTCGAGGTGCACGTTGGGCCGGTCCAGGAACAGCAGGTCCTCGCCCTTGACGCTGAACACGAGCGCCTTGGAGTTGAGTGCCCGGCGGCCGAGCGCGCCGCCGGTGAACAGCGAGTAGAGCAGGAACAGCGCGAAGCTCGTCTTCGTCGCGACGCCGGAGATGCCGCTGATCGAGACATGGCCGCCGCGGGTGCCGTCGAGGAACTCGAGGTTGAGGTAGACCGGTTCCCCGTCGCGGCCGAGTCCGGCGGCGACGCGCTTGTCCATCCGGTCGAAGTACAGCGCCTGCGCCCGCTCGGCGCCCGTGGCGCGACGGACGAGCTCCCCCGGCCGCGGCGGTACGTAGCACTCGGGCTCGACCCGCGTCGTCATGATCTCGGCGATCTCCTGCACCTGCGCGGGCAGCACGCCGTCGGAGATCAGGAAGACGTCGGATCCGAACGTCGCGCCCTCGTGCCGGGCGCGGACCTCGGTGACGACCCCGCTGGTGACGACGACGCCGACGCCCGGGACCTCGCGCTCGGTGGCGACGACGTCGTCGAGCTGCAGGTAGGCGCCCGGGGCGAGCGCGACGGCGAACTCCAGGGGTGTGGAGTCCTCGGTGCCGACGACGCGCCCGACCGACGCGGCGACGGCGTCCTCCGGCGACCCCGAGAGGTCTGACAAGCCGGCCACGGTCCTCCTCAGGTACGGGTCCGCACGACCCTATCGACGAGCCCCGACAGTCCCGCGGGCCCGCGGGGAGGAGGGATCAGCGCCGCAGCGCGATCCGCGCCCACGTCGCGGCCAGCACGACGATCGCGAGCAGCGCCAGCACGAGCCCGATCGAGGGGCCGACCCCGCCCTGCGGGACGGAGATCTGCCGCGACCAGACCGCCCAGACGCCGTTGATCGTCGAGATTCCGCAGCCCGCGGCGCACACCCACGCGAGCGCCCAGTAGCGCAGCCCCAGCGCGAGGGCCGAGCCGACGACGCCGAACAGCAGCGCGGTGATCGTGAACAGCCGCGGGAGGATGCCGAACCACTCGCCGCCGACGAGGATGCTCCAGCCGGCGACGTCGCCGATCCACGGCAGCAGGAACGCCCCGATCAGGACGAGCACGGCGATCGACACGACCATGGCGGTGGCGCCGGGGTCGATCCGCCGTTCGACGCGTCGCGCGACGTCGCGCAGCTCGCGGTCGAGCTCGCTGAGCCCGTCGGTCATGCCCTGCTCCTCACGTCCGTCGCGGCCAGGCTCGTCGCCTGCCATCACGCACCGCCCGCCATCACGCACCGCCCGCCATCACGCACTGCCCGCACTCATGGCCGGCCGCCTTCACGCCCCGGCCGTCGAGCACGCCGCGACGGCGGGGGCCGGCGCGGGCGCTCCGAACCCCGGAAGTCCCAGGCCCGTCGGGGCGCCACCGGGACGGGTACCCGCCTCGAACGCGTCGCCTGCGCGGGTGCGCCGGTGCGACAGCAGCCCGTCGTCGGCGACGAGGTGGTGCGGCGCGCCGTACCCGACGCGCACGGTCACGACGTCGCCCGGGCGCACCGGCGCCGCGCCGGGGGCGAAGTGCACCAGCCGGCCGTCGCGGGCGCGGCCGGACAGCCGCCGGGTGGCCGAGTCCTTGCGGCCCTCCCCCGTCGAGACCAGCACCTCGACCACGCGACCCTCGAGCGCCCGGTTCTGCTCCCAGGAGATCCGTTCCTGCAGCTCCACGAGGCGCTCGTAGCGCTCCTGGACGACGGCCTTGGGCAGCTGGTCGGGCAGCGTCGCGGCGGGGGTGCCGGGCCGCGGCGAGTACTGGAAGGTGAAGGCCTGCGCGAAGCGGGCGCGTTCCACGACGTCGAGCGTGGCGCGGAAGTCCTCCTCGGTCTCACCGGGGAAGCCGACGATGATGTCGGTGCTGATCGCGGCGTCGGGGATCGACCCGCGCACCTCGTCGAGGATCGCGAGGAACCGCGAGGACCGGTAGGAGCGGCGCATCTCGCGCAGCACCCGGTCCGACCCCGACTGCAGCGGCATGTGCAGCTGGGGGCACACGTTGGGCGTCTCGGCCATCGCGGCGATGACGTCGGAGGAGAACTCGCGCGGGTGCGGCGAGGTGAACCGGACGCGCTCCAGCCCCTCGACGTCGCCGCAGGCGCGCAACAGCTTCGAGAACGCCTCGCGGTCGCCGAACTCGACGCCGTACGCGTTGACGTTCTGGCCCAGCAGGGTCACCTCGAGCACGCCGTCGGCGGCGAGCGCCGACACCTCGGCGAGGACGTCGCCGGGGCGGCGGTCGCGCTCCTTGCCGCGCAACGACGGCACGATGCAGAACGTGCATGTGTTGTTGCAGCCCACCGAGATCGACACCCAGCCGGCGTAGGCCGACTCGCGCCGCGCCGGCAGCGTCGACGGGAAGACCTCCAGCGACTCGCGGATCTCGACCTCGGCGCGCTCGTTGTGCCTCGCCCGTTCCAGCAGCGTGGGCAGCGCCCCGACGTTGTGGGTGCCGAAGACGACGTCGACCCACGGGGCCTTCGCGACGATCGTGTCGCGGTCCTTCTGCGCCAGGCAGCCGCCGACGGCGATCTGCATGCCCGGCCTGGCGGCCTTGCGCGGCGCCAGGTGCCCCAGGTTGCCGTAGAGCTTGTTGTCGGCGTTCTCGCGCACCGCGCACGTGTTGAGGACGACGACGTCGGCGTCGTCGGTCCCCTCGGCGCGGACGTAGCCTGCCGACTCGAGCAGACCCGCCATCCGCTCGGAGTCGTGCACGTTCATCTGGCACCCGTAGGTGCGGATGGTGTAGCTGCGGGTCACGCGCCCGAGGGTAGGCCGTCGCCACCAGGCGCGGTGCACCGGTGCCGGGCACGGGGCTCGACCCCGCACGGGCGCTCGGGGGAGGATGCGGCCGTGGCGCACGCGGCGGGTGGGCCGACGGTGACGCGCACCCTCGGCAGGCGGGGGTTCCTGCGTGCGGCCGCCGCCGGAGGGCTCGCTACGGCCGCGCTGCCGCTGCTGGGCGCGTGCTCGTCGAGCTTCGCCGGCGTGCGGCTCGCGATCGCGACCGGCGCGACGCAGGGCGTGTACTACACCCTCGGCCGTGTGCTGGCCGACGTCTGGCAGGAGCACCTTCGGCTGCCCGCCCGGCCCGAGGTGATCACCACCGCGGGCTCGGTGCAGAACCTGGCCCTCGTCGCGTCCGGCGGCGCCGACGTCGCGTTCAGCCAGGTCGACACCGGTGCCGACGCGCTGCCGGGCATCCCGCTGGACGACCCGCGCTCGCTGCGCGCGCTGGCGCGGATCTACGACGACGCGACGCAGGTCGTGGTCCGCGCCGACTCCTCCTACCGGGCACTCGCCGACCTGCGCGGCGCCCGGGTGTCGATCGGGGCCGCGAACTCCGGTGTCACGCCGATCGCGCAGCGGCTGCTGCGGGGAGCGGGCCTGGACCCCGACCGTGACATCCGGCCGGCGGCGCTGGGCATCAACGACTCCGTCGCCGCGATGCAGGCCGGCACGATCGACGCGTTCTTCTGGTCCGGCGGGCTGCCGACCGTCGGCGTCGCGACCCTGGCCGCGGCGGTGCCGGTGCGGCTGCTGGACCTGCAGGACGTGCTGCCCAGGGTCCGTGCGGCCTACCCCGTCTACTCCACGGGCACCGTGCCCGCGCAGACGTACGGGATCCCCGAGCCGGTGACCACACTGATGGTGCGCAACGTGCTCGTCGTCCCGGCCGCGATGGCCGACGACGTCGCCGGTGCGCTGGTCGACGCCCTGTTCGCCGAGCAGCCGCGGCTGTCGGCGGCCAACGCGGCCGCGCTGACGATCGACGCCCGCGCCGCCATCGGCACCCAGCCGATCCCGCTGCACCCCGGCGCGGAACGGTTCTACCGTTCGACGAAGGCGCTCTGACCGGTCTCGTCCGGCCCCGTCTCGTCCAGCCGTCGCCGGAGGAAGCGCCGCTCGGCCGGGTTGGTGGCGAGTGCGAGCGCCCGCGCGTACGCCTCCCGGGCCTCGGCGACACGGCCGGTGCGGCGCAACAGGTCCGCCCGCGACGAGTGCAGCAGCCGATGGCCGTCGAGAGAGTCGATCCGGTCCAGCAGGGCGAGCCCGGTCGCGGGCCCGTCGACCATCGCCACCGCGACCGCGTGGTTGAGCGCGACGACCGGCGACGGGTCGAGCCGCGACAGCGCGACGTAGAGGGCAGCGATCTCCGACCAGTCGGTGGCCTCGGCGTCCGGGGCCGCGGCGTGCACCGCGGCGATGGCGGCCTGCAGCTGGTAGCGACCCGGCCGCCGGCGCCGAAGTGCGTTCTCGACCAGCGCGAGACCTTCGGCGATCCGGACGCCGTCCCAACGGCTGCGGTCCTGGTCGGCGAGCAGGACGAGGTCGCCGGCGGCGTCGGTGCGGGCGGCGCGGCGGGCGTCGGTGAGCAGCATGAGCGCGAGCAGGCCGAGGACCTCGGGCTCGTCGGGCATGAGCCGGGCGAGCAGCCCGCCCAGCCGGATGGCCTCGTCGCACAGCTGCGGGCGCAGCAGGTCCTCCCCCGCCGTCGCGACGTAGCCCTCCGTGAAGACCAGGTGCACCACCGCGAGCGCCGCGGTGAGCCGGGCGGGCAGGGCCGCGTCGGTGGGCACCGTGAACCGGATGCCGGCGTCGCGGATCTTGCGCTTCGCCCGGACCAGCCGCTGCGCCATCGTCGCCTCGGGGACGAGGAACGCCCGCGCGATCTGGGCGGCCGTGAGCCCGCCGACGGCCTGCAGGGTCAACGCCACCTGCGCCGGGACGGCCAGCGCCGGGTGGCAGCAGGTGAAGACGAGCCCGAGTCGGTCGTCGCCGACCCGCAGCAGCTCGGCGTCGGGTCCCAGCGGGTCGGCCACGTCCGGCCCGGCCGTGCCCGGCTCCCCGGTGCTCGTCGGGTCCCGGGCCAGCTGGGCGTGCTTGCGCGCCCCGACGCCCGCGCGGCGCAACCGGTCGAGGGCCGTGCGGCGGGCGACCGTCAGCAGCCACGCCGCGGGCTCGTCCGGTACGCCGTCGACCGGCCAGCGCACCAGCGCGACGGCCGCGGCGTCGGACAGCACGTCCTCGGCGAGCTCGACGTCGCCGAGGCGGCGGGCGAGGGCCGCGAGCAGCCGGGCCCGGTCGTCGCGCCAGGTGCGGGCGAGGACCTCCGCGGGGTCGCCGCCGGTCACGCGCCCGGTCGCTCCGCGAGCGCGACCGGGACGGTGCTGCCGTCGGGCATCAGGTCGCGGATCGGTCGCACCTCGATGCACCCGCGCTCGGCCAGCGGGCAGCGGGCGGCGAGCTCGAGGGCCTGGTCGAGGTCACGGCACTCGAGCACGAAGTAGCCGCCCAACGCCTCGACCGACTCGGCGAACGGACCGTCGGTGACGAGCACGTCGCCGTCGCGGACGCGCACCGTCGTCGCGGTCTCGATGGGGTGCAACGGGTCCGCGGCCAGGAACACGCCCTGTTCGCGCAGCTCGCGGGTGTACTCGCCGATCCGGACGAGGGTGTCCTCGTACCCCGGCGTACCCGGCTCGTACCGCTCGCACCCGTAGATCAACAGCATGTAGCGCATGGCTGCTCCCCCTCGTCGCTCCCCAGCCGGACCGTAGCCCGCTCCTGACGCCTCCGACAGGGAGACGAACGCGCCGGCGGCGACTCGACACCGCGGCCCGGGCGAATCTGCGCGACGGGTGTCGAGAGGCGCCGCGGCCGTTCGTCTCCCCCGTGAAGAACCACCGGAGAACCACCCACCGGGACGACCACCGACGAGGAGCCCTGCCATGACCACCACCGCCCGGCCCGCCGCCCTGCTCGACGAGTACGCCCGTGCCCTCGACGGGTTCGACGACGCCCTCGCCCGCGTCCCCGCCGAGGCGCTCGACGGGCCGTCGGCCTGCTCCGAGTGGACGATCCGCGACGTCGTGGGGCACGTCGTCTGGGGCCAGGACCTGCTCGCCGCGCTCGCGCAGGGCCGCCCGCACCACGACCGGACCGGGGCGCCGGGCGCACCCGCGCCGGGGGTCCTCGTCGCGGGCGACGCCGTCACCGGCTGGCGCCGGGCGCGGGCCCGGGCCGACGCGACGCTCGACGAGCCGACGCTCGGCCGCGTCGTCACGGTCCCGCCGTTCGGGGAGATCCCGCTCGCGGGCTTCGTCACGCTGCTCGTGACCGACCTGCTCGCCCACAGCTGGGACGTCGCCCACGGCGCGGGCGTCGGCATCCAGCTCGACCCGACGCTGCTCGACGGGGCTCTCGGCTGGTCACGCGGCCACATCCAGCGCGGGCCCGGCGCGATCGGACCCGAGGTTCCCGTGCCTGCCGACGCCGACCTGCAGGCCCGGTTCCTGGGGTTCCTGGGTCGCGACGCCGCCCGCCCCGTGCGCTGAGCGGCCGGACCTCATTCGGCGGCGGGCAGCCGGGCGATCACCCGCAGCCCGCCGCCGGGCGGGGTCTCCAGCCGCAGTGCGCCGCCCGCGAGCTCGGCGGTGCGGGCGGCGATGGCCAGCCCGAGCCCGGAGCCGTCGACGTTGCTCTGGTCGGGCGCACGCCAGAACCGGTCGGTGGCCCGGTCGAGGTCCTCGGGCGCGATGCCGGGCCCGGTGTCACGGACGCCGATCTCGACGGCGCCGTCGACGGCGCACACGGCGACGTCGATCGTGCCGCCGTGGGGGGTGAACTTGACGGCGTTGTCGAGGAGGGCGTCGAGGACGGTCTCGATGCCCCCCGCCGGTGCGCGCGCGGCGAGGCCACGGGACCCGATGCGGCGCAAGGTGAGCCCGGTGTGCTCGGCGAGCGGCCGCCAGGCGTCGATCCGGTCGTCGACGGCCGTGTCGACGTCGACGGTCTCGGTCACGGCCACCCGCTCGGCGCGGGCCAGCGCGAGCAGCCCGTCGAGGACCGCCGAGAGGCGCTCGGCCTCCTCGAGCGCGGCGACGTGGTCCTCGGCAGCCGGCCGGGCGACGTGTCCGTCGAGGTTCGACAGCCGCAGCCGCAGGGCCGTCAGCGGGTTGCGCAGCTGGTGGCTGGCGTCGGCGACGAAGGCCCGCTGCGCCGCGAGCGCCTGGGTGACGGTCTCGGCCATCTCGTCGAACGAGGCCGAGAGTCGCCGCAGCTCGGGCGGTCCGGACCCGTCGGACACCGGTTCGGCGGGGCCGCCCGCGAGCACCGCGCCCGCCACGCGGTGCGTGCCCTCGTCGAGCCGGCGGACCGGGCGCAGGATCCAGCGCACGACCGGCAGCGCCACCACCGTCCCGACGGCCAGTGCCAGCAGGAACGCCCCGAGCACGATCGACCAGACGCGGACCTCCTGGACCCGCAGCGCGTCGGTGGGCGACACCGTGACCGCGACGCCCCGCACCTCCCCGTCGACGAGCACGGGCTCGGCGAGCACCACGGGCCGGTCGTCCCAGGGCATCAGCAGCGGGTAGGGCTCCGAGCGCCGGTTGGCCAGCGCGAGCCGGACGCGTTCCTGGCCGTCGGCGTCGAGCACCGGCGGTACCGGCTCCGACGCGGCGACCAGCTGCTGCGACCGGTCGAGCACCGCGACCTGGACGCCGTAGACCTCCTGGTAGCGAGCCAGCTCGGCGGCCAGGCCGGACGCGTCGGCCTCGGTGATCGGGCGTTGCGCGATCGACGCGAAGAAGATCGTGTCGGTCAGCCGGTCCGTGAACAGCTCCTGCTGGGCCGAGCGCGTGTCGGCCAGCGCCAGCGGCACGCCGAGCCCGACGGCGAGCAGTCCCATCAGGACGAGCACCGTCACCAGCAGACGGCTGCGCACCTCGCGCTACCCGGCGGCCGGGCCGTCGGCGCCGTCCACGCCGCCCACGACGTCGGCGCCGGGCGCGCCGGCCGCGGGCTCCGTGGGGACGCCGAGCCGGTATCCGACGCCGCGCACGGTCTGCACCAGGTCGGCCCGGCCGAGCTTCGTGCGCAGCGTCGCGACGTGGACGTCGAGCGTCCGGTTGGCCCCCGGCCAGCTGCGGCCCCACACCTCGGCGACGATCCGGCTGCGGGTGCACACCGTCCCCCGCGCGGCCGCCAGCAGCGCGAGGACCTGGAACTCCTTGCGGGTCAACGAGACCTCGGCTCCGTCGACGGTGACGATGTGCCGGTCGAGGTCGACCCGCACGCCGTCCACGGCGACCTCTCCCCCGGGAGCGGCCGCACCGGACGGGGTGCCGCGGCGCCGGCACACCGCGTGCACCCGCGCCACCAGCTCGCCGATGTCGTAGGGCTTGACGATGTAGTCGTCGGCCCCGGAGTGCAGGCCGAGGATGCGGTCGTCGACCTCGCCGCGCGCCGACACCACGATCACCGGGACGTCGGAGACCTGCCGGATCGCCCGGCACACGTCGACGCCGTCGACGTCGGGCAGGCCGAGGTCGAGCAGCACGACGTCGACGCCGGACAGGTGGTCGACCGCCCCGCGGCCCTGGGCGAGCCGGGTGGTCGTCATGCCGTGCCGGTGCAGCGCGGGGCGCAGCGCCGCGGCGACCCGGTCGTCGTCCTCCACGAGCAGGATGTGCACCCGGCGAGCCTCTCAGGCGACGGCGCACCGGACGCGACGCATCGCGCGAATTCCCACGTCGTGCCGGGGCAACGTTATGAGCCTGCAACCCTAAAGGTTGCCCAAGGGGATGGACGCCACTGTCGGATCCGCCCTAGCGTCCCGCCATGCCCGAAGCCTCATCAGTGAGCGATAGCACACCGATGGTCCGGATGTCGGCCGTCGAGAAGCACTTCGGCGACCTGCACGTTCTGCGCACCATCAACCTGGAGGTCGCGTCGGGTCAGGTCGTCGTCGTCTTGGGGCCGTCGGGCTCGGGCAAGTCCACCCTGTGCCGCACGATCAACCGCCTCGAGCCCATCGACAGCGGCGTCATCGAGGTCGACGGGAAGGTCCTGCCCGCCGAGGGCAGAGAGCTCGCGCGGCTGCGGGCCGACGTCGGCATGGTCTTCCAGAGCTTCAACCTGTTCGCGCACAAGACGATCCTGGAGAACGTGGCGCTGGCGCCGATCAAGGTGCGCAAGACGCCGAAGGCGGAGGCCGAGAAGCGCGGCATGGAGCTGCTCGAGCGCGTCGGCATCGCCAACCAGCGCGACAAGTACCCCGCGCAGCTGTCGGGCGGCCAGCAGCAGCGTGCCGCGATCGCGCGCGCACTGGCCATGCGGCCCAAGGTGATGTTGTTCGACGAGCCCACGTCGGCGCTGGACCCGGAGATGGTCAACGAGGTCCTCGACGTCATGACCGGGCTGGCGAAGGAGGGGATGACGATGCTCGTCGTCACCCACGAGATGGGCTTCGCCCGCCGCGCCGCACACCGGGTGATCTTCATGTCCGACGGCGAGATCGTCGAGGACTCGACGCCCGACTCCTTCTTCACCGCGCCGAAGTCGGACCGCGCCAAGGACTTCCTCGGCAAGATCCTCACCCACTGACAGGGCCGACCAGGCAGAACACCACCGTCCACGTCCAGACAGCAGAGACGGAGATCCGATGAAGTTGCGTACCCTGGTGGTCGGCCTCGTGGCCGGCGCACTGGCACTGAGCGCGTGTGGGAAAGAGGGGTCCCCCGGCAGCGAGGGCTCGGGCGTCTCGCAGCAGGTCGCCGCGGGCGTCCAGGTCACGGGTTCGCCGACCTTCGACGCGATCCAGCAGCGCGGCCGCGTCGTCATCGGCGTGAAGGACGACCAGCCCGGCCTGGGCTTCAAGGACGCCACGACCGGCCAGTTCTCCGGGTTCGACATCGAGATCGCCCGGCTCGTCGCGGCCCAGCTCGGTTACGGCGCCGACAAGATCGACTACAAGACGGTGCCGTCGGCGGCCCGCGAGGACACGATCTCCCGCGGTGAGGTCGACTACTACGTCGGCACCTACACGATCAACGACAACCGCAAGCAGCGCGTCTCGTTCGCGGGTCCGTACTTCATCGCCGGCCAGGGCCTGCTGGTCCGCTCCGACGAGACGGCGATCACGGGCAAGGACACGCTCAAGGGCAAGAAGGTCTGCTCGGTGACCGGCTCGACGCCGATCCAGCGGGTCCGTGACCAGGGCCTGACCGAGCCCGGCAACATCGTCGAGTTCCAGACCTACACCCAGTGCGTCGACCAGCTGCTCGCCAAGCAGGTCGACGTCGTCACCACCGACGACGCGATCCTCAAGGGCTACGCCTCGCAGCAGCCCGACAAGCTGAAGGTCGTCGGCGAGACGTTCTCGACCGAGCCCTACGGCATCGGCCTGAACAAGGACGACGCGGCGCTGCGCGCCAAGATCAACGACATCCTGCAGAAGGCCTACGACGACGGCACGTGGCAGAAGATCTACGACTCCACCCTCGGCAAGTCCGGCTCCGCCGGATCGCCGCCGCCGCTGCAGCGCTACTGACCGGATTCCGGCGGGGCGGGTCGCACGCGCGGCCCGCCCCGCCGTCGGCATGAGGAGCCGATGTCGATGAACGTCCTGCTCGACAACCTGGACCTCTACGGTCGTGCCTTCCTCGGCACGATCGAGCTGTTCCTGGTCGCCGCCGTGGGGTCGCTGGTCCTGGGTGCGATCGTCGCGGCCATGCGGGTCAGCCCGGTGCCGATCCTGCGCACGTTCGGCATGCTCTACGTGAACCTGATCCGCAACACCCCGCTCACGCTGGTGTTGTTCTTCTTCGCGTTCGCCTACCCACGCCTCGAGATCGTCGACCTCTCGTTCTTCACCCGGGCCTGCATCGGGCTGATCCTCTACACGGCGGCGTTCGTGTGCGAGGTGCTCCGGTCGGGCATCAACACCGTCCCGGTGGGCCAGGCCGAGGCCTCCCGGGCGCTCGGCTTCGGGTTCAACCAGACCCTGACGACGATCGTCATGCCGCAGGCGGTCCGCGCCGTCGTCCCGCCGCTGACCAACGTCCAGATCGCCCTGCTCAAGAACACCACGATCGCCTCGGGCTTCTCGGTGTTCCAGGCGGGCGGCATCTACCAGGAGCTGTCGGAGAACGGCTACAACGTCCTCGTCGGGCTCCTGTGGATCGCGCTGGGCTTCCTGATCCTCGTCGTGCCGCTGACACTGCTACAGCGCAACCTCGACCGCCGCTGGAGCGTGGCGACATGACCTCGGTCCTCTACGACGTCCCCGGTCCGCGCGCGCGGGTCCGCAACGGCCTGATCGGCGTGATCGGCACGCTCGTCGTGCTCGGCATCATCGGGTTCGTCGTGTACCGGCTGGCCGCGACCGGGCAGTTCGAACCACGGCTGTGGGAATGGCTGCAGTTCCGGGCCATCCAGCTGCTGATCGTCGATGCGCTGCTCAACACGCTCAGCGCGTTCGGCGTCGCGGCCGTGCTCTCGCTGGTGTTCGGCGCGATCTTCGCGGCCGGCCGGATGTCCGACCACGCCTGGCTGCGCGGGCCGTCGACGGCGATCGTGGAGTTCTTCCGCGCGGTCCCGCTGCTGATCCTGATCTTCATCCTGTACTTCGGCGTGTCCCAGACCCTCGGGCTCAACCTGTCGACGTACTGGTCGCTCGTGCTGGGCCTGATGCTCTACAACGGCTCCGTGCTCGCCGAGGTCTTCCGGGCCGGCGTGCGGGCGCTGCCCCGCGGGCAGAGCGAGGCGGCCTACGCGCTCGGCCTGCGCAAGACCCAGGTCATGACGAACGTCCTGCTGCCGCAGTCGTTGCGCGCCATGCTGCCGACGATCGTCAGCCAGCTCGTGGTGGTGCTCAAGGACACCGCGCTCGGGTTCATCATCCTGTACCCCGAGCTGCTCTACCAGGCCCGTTACCTGGGCAGCCAGGGTCAGCTGGGCGCACCGATCCTGCAGGTCGCCATCGTCATCGCCGTGCTGTACATCCTGATGTGCCTGCTGCTGTCCGGCCTGGCACAGCTGCTCGAGAAGCGCAGCCGCCGCCGGCGGCCGGGCGGGGCCGACCCCACCGAGATCGTCCGCGAGGAGGAGAAGGTCGCCGCCGCACAGGCCCAGGGCGGTGGCGCCCAGGTCGGGGGCTGAGCGTCGGCGGCCAAGGGGGTGCCTGACGGATCGCCGGCCGCCCCCTACCTAGTCCTTGCGGCCGCTGATCGCCAGCCCGGCGCCCATCAGGATCATCAGGACTCCGCCCGTGCCACCGAGGCGGCGCATCCGCGTGGGTGAGGTCGCGAGCCAGCTGCGGGCGGCGCCCGCGACGAGGCCCCACACGCTGTCGCACACCGCGGCCAGCGCGACGAACGTCATGCCGAGCACCAGCATCTGCGTGGCCGCGCTGCCCGCGGCGGGGTCGGTGAACTGCGGCAGCACGGCGGCGAGCAGCACGATCGCCTTCGGGTTGGTGATCCCGACGAGCCCGCCCTGCAGGAACACTCGCCGCCGCGCGGCCCTGACGTCCTCCCCAACGTCCGCGCCGGTGCCGGTCACCTCGGCCAGCACGTCGCCGCGCGCGAGCCACGTCCGCACGCCCAGGTAGATCAGGTACGCCGCGCCCGCGAGCTTGAGGGCGGTGTAGGCGATCACGGACCGCTCGGCGATCTCGCCGGCCCCGAACGCGACGGCGACGACGAGCACCGCGACCCCGGTGGCGTTGCCCGCCACGGACAGCAGCGCGACACGGCGGCCGTGCGCGAGGGCGCGGCCGACGATGAACAGCACGCTCGGCCCCGGTATCACGACCAGGACGAGCGCGCCCAGCATGAACGCGAGGGAGTTCCCCAGGGTCGGCACGGACGGACGGTAACCCGGCTCCGACGTCCGGCGCGAGGGAGTTGCCGCTGGGCGCGACGTCCGCTTCGGGTGATCGGTCCCGCTTATGCTTCGCCGCGTGTTCGGGATCCTCCGGCCCTGCCGGCACACGCTCCCCGGCGGGTTGAAGGCCGACTGGACGGGCCATCTCTGCGGGCTCTGCCTGGCGTTGCGCGACGAGCACGGCCAGCTGGCGCGGACCGTCACCAACTACGACGGGCTCGTCGTCTCGGTGCTGGTCGACGCCCAGACCCCCGCCGCGCCGCGACGGCGCCGCGCGGGGCCCTGCCCGCTGCGCGGGTTCCGCACCGCGGGCGTGGCCACCGGGGAGGGTGCCCGGCTCGCGGCCGCGGTGTCGCTGGTGCTGGCGTCGGCCAAGCTCGCCGACCACGCCGCCGACGGCGACGGCGCGATGTCGCGGCGTCCCGTCGCCGCGGCCGCACAGGCACTGTCGCGACGGTGGGCGGGCCAGGCGCGCAGCGGGTCCGCGGCGCTGGGGTTCGACGCGGGCGTCCTGCTCGACGCGGTCGCCCGTCAGCCCGCGGCCGAGCTGTCGGCCGGCAGCGGTGTCGCAGGTCTGCTGGCCGCGACCGAGCCGACCGAGACCGCGACCGCCGCCGCGTTCGCCCACACGGCCGTGCTCGCCGGGCGCCCCGGGAACGTCGCGCCGCTCGCCGAGGCGGGCCGGCTCTTCGGCCGCCTCGCGCACCTGCTCGACGCCGTCGCCGACCGGCGCGCCGATGACGTGGCGGGCGCCTGGAACCCGTTGACGGCCACCGGGACCGACCTCGTCACCGCCCGCCGGCTCGCCGACGACGCGACGCTGGGCGTGCGGCTCGCGCTGGCCGACGTCGACTGGGAGCGTCCGCGGCTGGTGCACCGGCTGCTGGTGCACGAGCTGGAGCGCGCCGTCGGCCACGCCTTCGCGCACGCGGGTGGGCCCGGGAAGACCGACCCGGAGACGGCCCCGGAGAAGGTCGACCTGACGAAGCACCGTGACCCGGCCGGCGACACGGCCGGCGGCCGCTTCGGCAACCGCCGCGGGCTCCTCGGCGGTTGTGCCGCGGCGATCGGGCTGTGCTGCACCTGCCAGCTCTGCTGCGCCGACGAGTTCCCGGGACCGTGGAGCGGGCAGCGACGCCTAGGCCTGTGCGCCAACAACGACTGCGGGTTCTGCGACTGCTGCGACGGGTGCCCCGACTGCTGCGACTGTTGCGACGGCTGCGACTGCTGCGACTGCAACTGCTGACCGTCGCCGCGCTCAGCCGCCGTAGAAGACCCGCTCGACGACGGCCCGGGACCGCCGCGTGGTGCGTCGGTAGTCGTCGAGGAACACGCCCGGGTCGCCACCCGGCGGGTAGCCGAGCGCGCTCGCGACGGCCGCGAGCTCACGTCCGGACCGCGGCAGCTGGTCGCCCGGCTTGCCCTTCACCAGCATGACGGCGTTACGGGCCCGCGTGGCGATCGTCCATCCCGCGGTGAGCGCCGCGACGTCGTCGTCGGTGAGCAGCCCGGCGTGCGCGGCCTCGCGCAGCGCCTCGAGCGTCGACGTCGTGCGCAGCTCGGGCAGGTCGCCCGCGTGCTGCAGCTGCAGCAGCTGCGCGGTCCACTCGACGTCGGCGAGCCCGCCGAGACCGAGCTTGGTGTGGGTGCTGCGATCGGCGCCGCGCGGCAGCCGCTCGACGTCGACCCGGGCCTTGATCCGCCGGATCTCGGTGACCGACGCCGCGGGCAGCCCGTCGGCCGGGTACCGGATGGGGTCGACGAGCTCCACGAACCGCTTCCCGAGGTCGGCGTCACCGGCGATTGGCCGGGCCCGCAGCAGCGCCTGGGCCTCCCACACCTCGGCCCAGCGGGCGTAGTACTCGCGATAGGACCGCAGTGTGCGCACGAGCGGGCCCTGCCGGCCCTCCGGTCGCAGGTCCGCGTCGACGACGAGCGCCGGGTCCGGGCTGGGCGAGCCGAGACCCCGGCGCACCGACTCGACGACCTGCGTCGCCCACCGCACGGCGGCGGAGTCGTCGACCCCCTCGACCGGGTCGCACACGAACAGCACGTCGGCGTCGCTGCCGTAGCCCAGCTCCGCCCCGCCGAGCCGGCCCATGCCGATGACGGCCAGCCGCGCGGGCGCCGGGCCCTCGGCCGACCGTTCCTTGACCGCGGCGTCGAGGGTCGCGGCCAGCACCGCGCACCACACCGACGACAGTGCCTCGCACACCGCCTCGACCGACAGCAGCCCGAGCAGGTCGGCGCACGCCACCCGCAGCAGCTCGTGGCGGCGCAGCGAGCGCGCGGTGCCGACGGCCGAGGTCATCCCCAGCTGGCGCCCGACGGTGGTGCGCAGCGACGCGGCGACGTCGGCCGGGTCGCGGGTGAGCTCGTCGGGCCGGCCCGCGGTGGGGCTCGCCAACAGCCGCAGCACCTCCGGGGCCCGGACCAGCAGGTCCGGGACCAGCAACGACGTACCCAGCAGCCGCATGAGCCGCTGGGCGACCGCGCCCTCGTCGCGCAGCAGTCGCAGGTACCACGGCGTCTGCGCGAGCGCCTCGGAGACCTTCCGGTACGACAGCAGCCCGCGGTCGGGATCGGGGCTGTCGGCGAGGTCCTCCAGCAGCACCGGCAGCAGCGTGTGCTGGATCTGCGCGGCCCGCGACACCCCGCTGGTCAAGGCGCGCAGGTGGTTCAGCGCCCCTTCGGGCGACGCCCAGCCCAGCGCGGCGAGCCGGGCCGTGGCCGCCTCGGCGGACATCCGGACCGCGTCGGCGGGCAGCCGCGACACCGACTCCAGCAGTGGCCGGTAGAACAGCTTCTCGTGCAGCCGCCGCACCCGGCGCGCGTTGCGATGCCACTCGTCGAGCAGCACACCGACGACGTCGCGACGGCCGTCGTGGCGCAGCCGGGCCGCCCGGGCGAGCCAGCGCAGCGCCTCGACGTCGTCCTCGGCGGGCAGCAGGTGGGTGCGCCGCATCCGCTGCAGCTGCAGCCGGTGCTCGAGCAGCCGCAGGAACCGGTACGACGCGGCGAGGTTCGCGCCGTCGTCACGGCCGATGTAGCCACGCCGGGCGAGCGCCTCCAGCGCCGTCAGCGTCGACGGCGAGCGGATCTCCTCGTCGGTGCGGCCGTGGACGAGCTGCAGCAGCTGCACCGCGAACTCGACGTCGCGCAGCCCGCCGCGGCCCAGCTTCAGCTCCCGCTCGGCGTGGTCGGGGCGGACGTGCTCCTCGACCCGGCGGCGCATCGCCTGCACGTCGGGGACGAAGTCGTCGCGCTCGGCGGCCTTCCACACCATGGGCGAGACCGTGTCGAGGTAGGCCTGCCCCAGCTGCGGGTCGCCGGCCGCGGGCCGGGCCTTGAGCAGCGCCTGGAACTCCCACGTCTTGGCCCAGCGCCGGTAGTAGGACTCGTGACCCTCCAGCGTGCGCACGAGCGCGCCCTGACGGCCCTCGGGGCGCAGGTTGGCGTCGACCTCGAAGCAGGCCTCACCGGCTACACGCATCATCCGGCTCGCGATGCGCGTGGCGGTCTGGTCGGCGGGCTCGGCGACGAACACGACGTCGACGTCGGAGACGTAGTTGAGCTCGCAGCCGCCGGTCTTACCCATCGCGATGACGGTGAACCGGGCGTCCGGGCCGGGGTCGAACTCGGCGACCGCGACGGCGAGACAGGCCCGCAGCGCCGCGAGCGCGAGGTCGGCGAGCTGGCAGGCGACGTCGTCGACCTCCATCACCGGCAGCGACGCGTCGCCGACCGCGGCGAGGTCGGCCGCGGCGAGGCCGAGCAGCTCGTCGCGGTAGGCCGTCCGCAGCGCGGCGACGGCCTCGGCGCCCGTCAGCGTCGCGACCGAGCCGCCCGGCGCGCCCGCGAGGGGCGCATCCGGGTCGGCACCGACCGCGCGCAACAGGTTGGCGGTGCGCCGCGCGAGGTCCGGCGGCGGGTCGTTGCGGTCGGGACCGTCGGCCAGCAGGGCCCAGCGGTCCGGATGGGTGACGAGATGGTCGCCCAGAGCCGTGGACGACCCCGTCAGCGCGAACAGCCGCGCACGCAGGCCGATGTCGGCGCGCAGCTCGGTGTCGATCGTCGACCACTGCGGCGCGGCGTCGGCGAGGCGTTCGACGGTGCGCAGCGCGAGGTGCGGGTCGGGGCTGCGGGCCAGCGCCCACATGATCTCCTCGGCGCCGGGCGCGGGGTTCTCGTCCGCCCACCAGCCGAGCTTCTCGAGCGTCGGTTCCGCCCACGGCTCGACGAGCCCGAGCCTCGCCAGCGACGTGCCACCGCTGCGATCCACCACGGTCACCGATCCTGCCCTATCCGCGTCCGGTCGTGGGTGGGTGCGGCGTGTGGCGTGCGGTCCGGGGCCGGCTCGAAGCGGACCTCCCGGTGCAGTCCGCCCGGGACGAACCCGATGCGCGCGTAGATGCGGTTGGGGACGTCGGCGGCGACGTCGGTGAACAGCACGACCTCGCGCGCCCCCGCGGCGAGGGCCCGCCGCACGCAGGCGGCCGTGACCGCCGGGGCGTAGCCGTGGTTGCGGTGCTCGGGCGGGGTGTAGACGGGGCCGATCCGCGCGACCCCGGCCGCGGGGAGCCTCGTCACGCCGAACGCGACGGGTGTCCCGTCGACCTCCCAGACGACCGGGTCGCGCCCGGCGGCCCGCTCGTCGGCGACGAACCGGGCGGGATCGGGACCGCCGTCCCCCGGCCCGGGTGCGGACCCGCCACGGTCGTGGCCGGGGGCGGTGCCGGGGTCCGGGCCGGGGTCGGGAACCGTGCCGGGGGCGTGCCCCGGGGCGGCGCGGTCCTGGCCGGGGTCGTCGGGCCCGGCGGTGTCGGGGCCGTCGGGACCCGGGACGGGGACGGGGACGGGGACCGGCCGGCCCGGGTGGTCGGTCGCGACGTCGGCGACGAAACCGCGGAACCACCGCGCCAGCAGCGGTCCGTCGGCGTCGGTCGCCGCCCTTGCCGTCCCGGCGACACCCCTCGGGACGACGAGCGTCCCCAGGGTCCACAGCCGCATCTCGATGTCGGTCACCGGGATCTCGCCCGTACCCCCGACCCGCGCCCGCACCAGCGCCGCCACCCGCTCGACGGGTCCGAATGCGCCGCGCCGCCACAGGGGCTCGTCGGCCGCCAGCTCGGCCGCGAGGGCGTCCGCGGCGCCCGCGGGCAGCGCGGAGACCTGGAGGCCGTGGCCGGCGAACCGCAGCGCCGCCGCGACCGTCGCGCCGCCGTCGTCGTGCACCGTGGCGAGTGTCGCGGGCGCCGGCCCGGCACCGGACCGGGCGCGCTCGGCCAGTGCCGTCAGCGCGAACGTGTTGACGACCGGGTCGGCCGCGAGCACGGGCAGTGCGAGCTCGTGCCACGCGGCGAGCCCGGCCGGGTCGGTGTCGTAGCGCCTCACGTCCACCGCCCCACCCTGTCCGGGCGGGGCGGCCGACGCCAGCGATTAGAGGATCGGCAGGTAGGTCGCCAGCTCGTAGGGCGTGACCTGGCGGCGGTAGCCGTCCCACTCCTGACGCTTGTTGCGCAGGAAGAAGTCGAAGACGTGCTCCCCGAGCACCTCCGCGACCAGCTCCGAGTGCTCCATCGCCGACAGCGCCTCCGTGAGGTTCTGCGGCAGCGTCTCGTAGCCCATGGCACGGCGCTCGGTCTCGGTCAGCGACCAGACGTCGTCCTCGGTGGCGGCCTGCAGCTCGTAGCCCTTCTGCACACCCCGCAACCCGGCGCCGAGTATCACCGCGAACGCCAGGTACGGGTTGCAGGCGCTGTCGAGGGTGCGGATCTCCACCCGCCGCGTGGACTGCTTGCCCGGGGAGTACATCGGCACCCGGACCAGCGCCGACCGGTTCGCGTGCCCCCACGACACCGCCGTCGGGGCCTCGCCGCCGGTGATGAGCCGCTTGTAGGAGTTGACGAACTGGTTGGTCACCGCGCTCATCTCGCGGGCGTGCCGCAGCACCCCGGCGACGAACGCCTTGCCCGTCTCGGACAGCTCGTAGGGGTCGTCCGGGTCGTGGAACGCGTTGCGGTCGCCCTCGAACAGCGAGAAGTGGGTGTGCATCGCCGAGCCCGGGTGGTCCGAGAACGGCTTGGGCATGAACGAGGCCCGCACGCCCTGCGTGATCGCGACCTCCTTCACGACGTAGCGGAACGTCATGATGTTGTCGGCCATCGTCAACGCGTCGGCGTAGCGCAGGTCGATCTCCTGCTGGCCGGGACCGCCCTCGTGGTGGCTGAACTCGACGGAGATGCCCATCGACTCCAGCGTCTCGATCGCGTTGCGCCGGAAGTGCGGCGCGACGTCGTGGCTGGCCTGGTCGAAGTAGCCGCCGTTGTCGGCCGCGGTGGGCGGCGAGCCGTCGGCCGGCAGGTCGCGCAGCAGGTAGAACTCGATCTCGGGATGGACGTAGCAGGTGAAGCCGGCCTCGCCCGCCTTCGACAGTGCACGGCGCAGCACGTGCCGCGGGTCCGCCCACGACGGCGAGCCGTCGGGCATCGCGATGTCGCAGAACATCCGCGCCGAGTAGTGCTCGCCGCCCGGGGTCTCCCACGGCAGCACCTGGAACGTCGAGGGATCGGGCCGGGCCACCATGTCCGACTCGTAGATCCGGGCGAAGCCCTCGATCGCGGAGCCGTCGAAACCGATGCCCTCGGCGAACGCGCCCTCCAGCTCCGCCGGAGCCACGGCCACCGACTTGAGGTAGCCGAGCACGTCGGTGAACCACAGCCGCACGAAGCGGATGTCGCGTTCCTCGAGCGTTCGGAGCACGAACTCCTGCTGACGATCCATGGTCACCGAGCCTAGGAATGGGCTGTTACGGGAATGTTTCGTCGCCGGTCGCTCCCGACGACATCACGCAGCCGTGGTGGCTGCGCGGTCACGACAGCCTGCACTCGAGGCCGTCCGGGGGCAACGTCAGGTCGGTCAGGTAGGCCGCGACCGCACCGTCGACGCACGCGTTGCCCTGCAGCGACGCCGTGTGCTGGTTGCCGTCGACCTTGATCAGCCGCCCGCCGAGGGCCTTCGCGAGGTCGACGCCCGCCTCGTACGGTGTGGCCGGGTCGCCCGTGACCGAGACGACGACGGTCGGCGGCAGCCCGCTCACGTGCGGCACGTGCGGCTGGCTCGTCGGCTTGACCGGCCAGAACGCACACGGGTCCAGCGCGTCGACCGGGCCGAGGCCGGTGCTGCGGAACGGGGCGACCTCGTCGACGCGGCGGTTCTGCTCGTCGATCTGCGCGCGGTCGGTGATCTGCTGCTCGTCGACGCAGCTGATCGCGGTGAAGGCCTCGAGCATGTTCGAGTAGTGCCCGGACGCGTCGCGGTCGTAGTACAGGTCCGCGAGCCTGAGCAGGATCGAGCCGCTGCCCAGCGCGAGCTCGGCGATCCCACGCGCCAGGATCGGGTAGGCGGCGGAGATGTAGAGCGCCTGTGACACTCCGGTCTGGGCGTCGTTCCAGCCGAGCACCCGCCCGCCGCCCGCGGGCACCGGCTTGTCGATCAGGGGCCGCACCAGCTTCTGGAACGCCGCGGTGGCCTGCGCCGGGTCCTCGCCGAGCGGGCACGGCGTCGGCTGCGCGGCGCACCACCGGGCGAACGCGTCGAACGCGTCCTGGAAACCTTCGTTCTGGTCGACGGTGCGGTCGATGGTCGTCTGCTCCGGGTCGAGCGCGCCGTCGAGCACCAGTGCCCTGACGTTCTGCGGGAACGCCTCGGCGTAGGTCGAGCCGATCCGGGTGCCGTAGGAGAAGCCCGCGTAGGTGAGCTTGTCGTCGCCCAGCACCGCGCGCAGCACGTCCATGTCCTTGACGACGTCGCGCGTCCCGACGTTCGCCAGCACGTCGACCCCGGTCTTCGAGACGCAGCCCTGCACGAACGCCTTGTTCTCGGCCTCGGTGCGCGCGACGCCCGCGGGCGAGGGGTCGGTGTCGTCGTCCGCGCGCTCGGCGTCGTTCTGCTTGTCGTCGAGGCAGTCGATCGTGGGGGTGCTCGCGCCGACGCCGCGCGGGTCGAACCCGACGAGGTCGAACCGCGACAGGATGGCCCTGGGCGTGCCGGCGCCGCCGGCGAGGGTGGCCGCGAAGCTGATGCCCGAGCCGCCGGGCCCGCCGGGGTTGACCAGCAGCGAGCCGATCCGGGCGGCCTGGTCGGTGGCGCGGTGCCGCAGGACGGCGATCTCGGCGGTCCGCCCGCCGGGCTGCGCGTAGTCCAACGGCACCTGCAGCCGCGCGCAGTCCAGGTCCGGGGCCGCGAAGGCCTTGCGGTCGGCATCGGACTCCGCGAACGGGGCGCAGGGCCCCCACGAGAGCGTCTGGTCGTAGTACTTCGCGAGCGCGGGATCGCTGCCCGCCGCCGCGCCCTGCGCCGCGCCGGTGCCGCTCGCCGTCGTCGTGCAGGCCGTCGTCAGCGCCGCGGTGAGCAGCGCCGCGAGGACGACGAGTGTCGTGCGGAGCGCCCGGGACGGCGCGGGGAACGTCACCGCGCCAGCATGCCAGCGGCCCACCTCGCCCGCCGCGCCGCACCGCCGCTCCATCGGGTGGCCGCGTGCCGCGGCGCCGTCCGGCGGGCGGGGCGCAGGTCACCGTGTGAGCTGGGTCGCCGTCGGCTGCGCCGGAACCGCCCTCGGTGTCACGCTTCGGTCCTCAGCCCCTGACGACCCGGGGACCCGCGCAGCGGGCCTCGAGGGAGGACGGACGACGATGTCTGCTGCCGCGCACACCCCTGCCGAGAACACCCCCGGCCCCCGCGCCGAGGAGCACGCGCCCTACCGCACCACGGCCCGCCCCAAGCGCACGCGGATCCACCACCTGGCGGAGATGAAGCAGCGCGGCGAGCGCTGGCCGATGCTCACCGCCTACGACCGCTATGCCGCCGAGATCTTCGACGAGGCGGGCATCCCGGTCCTGCTGGTCGGCGACTCGGCCGGCAACAACGTCTTCGGCTACGACAACACCATCCCGGTGACCGTCGACGAGCTGATGCCGCTGGTCAAGGCCGTCGTGGGCGGGGCGCCGAACGCGCTCGTCGTCGCCGACCTGCCGTTCGGCAGCTACCAGGTCTCCCCCGCCCAGGGCCTGGAGACCGGCATCCGCTTCATGAAGGAGGGCGGGGCGCACGCCGTCAAGCTCGAGGGCGGTGCCCGGTTCGCCCCGCACGTCGAGGCGCTGGCCGGATCGGGCATCCCCGTCATGGCGCACATCGGGTTCACCCCGCAGCACGAGCACGCCCTCGGCGGCTTCCGCATCCAGGGCCGCGGCGACGCGGGCGACCGGCTGATCGAGGACGCGCTGGCGCTGCAGGAGGCCGGGGCGTTCGCGGTCGTGCTGGAGATGGTCCCGGCCGACGTCGCGAAGCGGGTGACGGGCGAGCTGCGGATCCCGACCGTCGGCATCGGGGCGGGCCCCGACTGCGACGCGCAGGTCCTGGTCTGGTCGGACATGGCGGGCATGAACCGCGGCCGCAAGCCGCGCTTCGTCAAGCCCTACGCGGACCTGGGCTCGATCCTGCTCGACGCGGCCAAGGCCTACGCGGCCGAGGTCCGCGGCGGCGAGTACCCCGACGCCGAGCACTCCTACTGACGCCGTGAGCGGCGATGGTCGCCGGAGCGACCATCGCCGCTCACGACCCGTCGTGGGGACTCAGCAGCGCTGCGCGACCGGTGCGCGCAGCCCCGCGACCGGCTCGCCGGCGGCGAAGCGGGCCAGCATCCCGACGGCGGGACACTCCCCCGCCGCGGCCCGCTCCGCCAGCCGGCCGACCCGCGCGAGGTCGGCGTCGCGACCCACGAGCGCGGCCCGTGCCGCGGCGAGCAGCGCGGCCGTCCCCTCCGCGACCCAGGGGTCCGCGAGCCCGCCCACCGCGCTGCGCCGGTGGGCGTCGGGGTCGGGCACGAGGGCGCGGCCCTCGAGCGTCGTGTCCAGCACCAGCCCGGTGAGCAGGCTCAGCAGTTCGCCGTAGAGGCCCGGGTCGGGGCAGGCGTCGAAGGCCTTGAACTCGATGCGCCCCACCTCGGCGGGCAGCCGCGCCGGCTGGGTGAGCGACGGGTCGGTGTCGAGCAGCCGGCCCGCGCCGTCGAGGAACACCATCGCGGCGGGCCGCGCCCCGGTCCGGACGGCCGTCCGTGCCGAGAGCCCGCCCCACGCGACGCCGTCGCGGAACGGCGAGGAGAACGACAGCGGCACGAGCCACGGGCTGTAGTAGGTGAGCTTGGCGCCGACGTCGATCAGCTCGTCCTCGCCCATCCCCGAGCAGGACAGGTTGAGGTCGGGCCCGTAGGTGACCATGTGCAGGTGCGCGGTGCGCTCCTCGGGCGAGCCGGTGCGGTGCCGGACCTCCCACGCGTTGTAGGGCGGCTCGACCGGGTACGACGAGCGCAGCGGGTTGAACCCGACGGCGATCGTCGAGAAGCCCGCGGCGGCCGCGACGGTGTCGAGCGCGGCCTGGTCGGCGCGCAGTGCCTCGACGGCGGCGTCGACCGAGTCGTGGATGCGGGTGCGGATCTCGATGCCCTTGGGGTCGCAGCGGACGAGGCCGCCGTCGTCGTCGAAGCGCTCGAAACCCTCGACGTACCAGCGCTTGCGCTTGATCCCGAGGTCCCCGACCCGCAGGTCGGCGAGGTCCGCGGGGTCCTCGGGGAGGGCGTCGACGAGCGCCTGGGCCTCGTCGAAGGCGAGATCGGTGAAGTCGGCGAGCGTGCCGTCGATGCGCAGCAGTGCGCACTCGTGCTCGATCCCGTAGCGGAACGACCGCACGGACGGGGACAGGGCCACCCGGAACTCCTCGACGACAGCCACCGGCACGTGTGACCGGTGGGACCAATGGGGCTGTTGGGACGAAAGTGATGACACTCCGTGCTCGGCCGACGACCATGCGCAGGAGTGACGCGGAAACCGCCGGATAAGGGTAGCCTTACGGTCATCGACGGGGACCCGCGCTACTCCCGGACCACCAGTCCGGACGCCGGAGCAGCCACGATGCCGACGACCCCGGGCATCGCGCGTCGCCCCCGCCGCTGGAGCGGCCGTCGTACGCCACCGACGGCGCACCCGCCACACCCACTGCGGAACAGGACGATCACGACATTTCCGCCGACGCACCCGGAGCACACGACGTGACGAGAGCCGACATCCGCGAGAGCCGCGCCGCCGGGCCGCGCGCGACGCTCGCCCGCGACGCCAGCGACGTGCTGGCGGCGCTGCGGGAGCGTCGCTCCTGCCCCGGCCTCACCCTGCCCGGCCCCGACCACGACGAGCTGCGCGCGATGCTGGAGGCGGCGGTCTCCGCGCCCGACCACGGGCGACTGCGGCCGTGGCGGTTCATCGTCGTCGACGCGGCCGCGCGCACCGCACTCGGCGACGCGCTGGCGGACGCGCACGCCGAGCGCGACCCGGCGGCCACCCTGGACGAGCTCGACCGGGTGCGCGCCAAGGCACACCGCGCGCCGACGATCGTGGTGGTCGTCGCGGCGCCGCAGCCGCACCCGAAGGTCCCGGCGTGGGAGCAGCGTGCCTCCGCGGTCTGCGTGGCGCACGGCGTCGTGCTCGCGGCCGACGCGCTCGGCTACGGCGCGATCTGGCGCACCGGCTGGTTCGGCGAGGCCCCCAAGGTGCGGGCGCACCTCGGCCTCGCCGCGCACGAGGACGTCACCGGCTGGATCTACCTCGGGACGCCGGTGCGGCAGCAGGCGCCGCGCACCCCGACCGAGCCCGCGATCACCTGGCTCACCTGACGGATCACCCCACGGCGAACTCGACCGTCCCGGTCGCCGGGTCGGCCACCGCGACCCTGGCCAGTACCCGGTCTCCGGCGGAGAGCGGACCGCGGCACCGGGCGAGCACCGGCGGCTGCGGCAGGTAGACCTCCCCCGGCTCGTCGCGCAGGACGATCACCTCGACCTCCTGCCCGATCCGGTCGGCGAACAGCACCGCCTCGGTGCGGTCGACGCAGGCCCGGTCGACCTTGCCCGCCACCGTGTCCGACGCGGCCATCAGCGACGGCAGCGTCGGCAGCGCCTCGCGGACCCAGTCGGCAGGGTCCTCCCCCGCCGCGACCGCGAGGCAGATCTCGGTGCCGAAGCGGTCGACGAGCCGGCGCAGCGGCGCGGTCACGTGCGCGTAGGGGGCCCCGATGCCGCCGTGGCCGGGGTCGACGGGCGGCGGTGCGGCAGGTCCGTCGAACACGGCGTAGCCGGCGCCGCGCAACAGAGACGTCGCCGCCCGGCGCAGCGCCAGCGCGCGCGGGGTGTCCAGCGGCAGGCCGGCGAGGAACCGGGCGGGGGTGACGTCGGCGGGCCAGCCGACGCCCAGCGCCGCGGCCAGCGCCCGCAGCCGGGCGACCGCGTCGGGGTCGGGCGCGGGCAGCGTGCGCAGCACACCCACCCCCGCGCCCAGCATCAATGTGGCGGCCGACGTGCCCGTCAGCAGCGAGATCTCGGCGTTCCAGCCGTCGAGGTCGACGCGCTGGCGGGCCCGCACGGTCCAGCCACCCGCGCCGTCGGGCACGACCTCCTGCTCGGGCAGCTCCAGCTCGACGGCCCCGCGGGCGACCGCGAGCTCGCGGCGCAACCTGCCGACCGCGGGCAGCAGCGCGATCGCGTCGGGCAACGGACGACCGGCGTCGAGGTCGGCCTGCACGCCCCCGTAGTCGAGCCGGCCCCGCGAACGGACGAGCGCACGCTCGACGGAGATGTCCACCGTCTCGCCCGCGTCGTCGAGGTCGATGGTCCACAGCACCGCGGGGCGCGGGCCGTCGGGCAGCAGGCTGGCCGCGCCCTCCGAGAGCACCGGAGGGTGCAACGGCACCGAGCCGTCGGGCAGGTACATCGTCTGGCCGCGGCGGCGGACCTCGACGTCGAGCGGACCACCGGGGACGACGACGGCGGCGAGGTCGGCGATCGCGTAGTGCACCCGGTAGCCGCCGCGGCGGGCGCGGATGCCGACCGCCTGGTCCAGGTCCTTCGAGCCGGGTGGGTCGATCGTCACCAGGTCGACGTCGGTCGCGTCGCGACGCCCGCCGGTCCGGGCCGTCGCCACCGCGGCGGCGCGCGCGGCCTCGGCGAGCACGTCGGCGGGGAACTCTGCCGGCAGCGCGAACTCGGCACGCACGGCGTCGAAGTCGGGAACCGTCGCGGGGCGGCTCGGGCCGTCGTCGGGCACGGCGCGAGCGTGTCACGACCCACCTCGGCGTGGTGCGCGGGGGCCCGTCCCGGCGTGTCGCTGATCACCCGGCGGTGCCGCAGCGGTGGACGTCGCGAACGTCATGGCGGGGCCGCGACGGCGCGCCCCCGGCCCGGCGGCGGGCCGCCGATGGCGGCTCGCCCTGCGGCGCAACGGCGACGAGATCATCATCGACCCTTGCTCGGCGTCCAGGTCCGGACGCACCCGCGCGCGGCCGCCCCCCGCGACGAAAGGTTCCCAGGTGGGCGCCCTGTCCGGGCCCGCCGGAACCCGTCGCCGTCCCGACTGGACAAGCGGCCGCCACGGGTCCAGATTGAGGTCACGAAGCAATATCGTTCTGGTCTCAGGAGGGAACATGAAGCTGGGTCGCAAGCTGGCCGAAGGCGTCGCCGTCGACCTCGACGCCGAGCCGATGGCCACGCCCGAGCCGCGCACCGAGCCCGAGAACACCCGCGTCGAGGTGGCCGCGACCACCGAGGAGCGGGCCGAGGTGCGCGCCGAGCACGCCGGGGTCTGATCGGAATGGTCTGGCCGGCCGCTCGCGTCCCGCGCGAACAGTCGGACAAGCCGCTCCCGGGGTTCAAGCTGGCCTACCCGATGCTGTCGGCAGACGGCTCGGCGACCGGCTTCAGCGGGGTGACGCTCGGCCGCGCGCACGTCTACCGCGCGATCGACGACGCCATCTGCGTCCACGGATCCCGGCACAGCTGCCCGTCCCGCTGGTGCGACTGCGGGTTCTACTGTTTCAACGACGCCGGCCCCGCACGCGACCTCGCGTGCGAGCCCGACTACCGGGGGGCCGTCCTGCTCGAGGTCGCGGTCTCGGGCCGGTACCGCCGGTACGAACGCGGCCTGCGCTACTCGCGCCAGCGGGTGCGCTCCGTCGAGCTCGGCCGGTGCGAGTGCGGTCGCTCGGCGTCGGTGCTCGCCGACTCCGGGACGGGGAGCCTGGGCTGGCGCAAGCTGGTCCCGGTGTGCGCGACGTGTGCCGGCGACCGTCCCGTCCTCACGGGGGACGGTTTCGGCAGGCTCAGCGGTGGCACGGTCACGGTCACGACCGAGGCCGCCGCGGCGGGTGTCTCACCGCTCGGGACGTTGGTCGGTTCCGAGTCGGCCGCGGGCGCCGTCGTCGTGCTGGGCGCGGAGCTCGCCCTCATGCAGGCCCGGCTCGACGAGATGCAGCGGCGGATCGACGAGCTGACCCGCGCGGGTGAGGACGAGCGACCGGGAGGTGGCGAGGCCGGCTGAGCTCACGACGACGGCCCGTCGTGGCCCCGACGCCGTCGGGGTCGCGGCGGGCCGTCGTCGTTCCCGCCGACGCCCCGGGGCCGACCTTCCCGGGCGTGCACGGCCCGCGCCCGTCCCCCCGGGGGCGCCACGGCGCGCCGGGCCGGCCGGCTAGCGCCAGGCCGGCAGCTGCGGCGGCCGGGAGCCGTCGCCCGTGCGCACCCGGCGGCTGCAGCCGCGGCCGCACAGCCAGGACACGAGCTCGGTGACCGGGCCGTGCACCTCGACGACCTCACCGGACCCGTCACCGACCGTCCACTCGCGAGCGTCGTCGTCGGCGACCAGCCGCATCGACGGCACGCCCGGGCGGCCGGCCATGTCACGGACCAGCCGGTCGAGCAGTTCGACGGCCATCGGCAGCGGCATGTCGGCGAACGAGGCCCCGGCGTCGAGGTCGACGGCATGCACCCACATCTCCGTGGCGCGCATCCAGAGCACCTCCGCCGCCGGGATGGCGACGCCCTGCCGGTTGCGGACCGTCGCCGACCAGGCCTGCGCCGGCATCGCCTTGGCGACCTTCGCCAGCCGGTCCGAGGTCTCCTCGACGTCGGCCCGGATCTCGGCGGGGGTACGCCGGGCGCCCGCCTCGATGTCGGCCGCGCGCTGCGCGTCGTCGGCGTAGGCCGGGGTCTCGACGCCGGTCCGCGCCCACGTCAGCAGGTTGATCATCGCGTCGGCGTTGCGCGCCACGTGGGTCAGGACGTGCGCGCGGGTCCAGCCGGGGAGCGCGGACGGGGCGGCGAACGCGTCGTCGCCGAGCCGGGTCATCAGGCCACGCAGGTGCGCGGCCCCGTCGGCGGCCCAGGCGCGGGACACCTCGACCGGCGGGGTCACGACGGGATCGTCTCCTTGCGGCAGACGTTGCGCAGCCGGCCGACACCCTCGACCGTGGTGACCATGACGGTGCCGTCGGCGAGCCAGCGCTGCGGGGTGCGGGCGGCGCCGACCCCTCCCGGGGTGCCCGTCGCGATGATGTCGCCCGGGTTCAGGGTGATGATCGCGGAGAGATAGCGCACCAGGTCGACGGCGCCGAACACGAGCTGGTCGGTGGTCGACGACTGGACGGTCTCGCCGTCGAGCTCGGTCGTGATCCGCCAGCCGCCCGCCGGCAGCTCGTCGGGCGTGACGAGCCACGGGCCGAGCGGCGTGCTCTTCTCGAACGTCTTGCCCTGCAGGAACTCCGGGGTGCGGCGCTGGTAGTCGCGGACGCTGACGTCGTTCATCACGGTGTAGCCGGCGATGGCCGCCGCGGCCTGCGCGTCGTCGGCGTGGCGGACCGGCGAGCCGATGACGACGGTGAGCTCGCACTCCCAGTCGACCTGCTCGGACACCGCGGGCAGCACGACGTCGTCGTACGCGCCGACGAGTGCCGGGGCGTACTTCGCGAACAGCGTCGGGTACTCGGGCAGCTCGTTGCCCATCTCGAGGACGTGGTCGCGGTAGTTCAGACCGGCACAGATGATCTTCTCGGGGCTCGGCACCAGCGGCGCGTAGTCGAGCTCCGCGAGCGGGTGGGACGGACCGGCCGCCGCGGCGGCGCGCTGCGCCCAGTCCGGGTGCTCCAGCAGGGCGCGCACGTCGGCGTCCCCGGTCTCCACCGCAACGCTGTCGTCGACGCGGACCGCGCGGGTCCCCGTCGCGGTGCGGATGGTGGCCAGTCTCATCGTTCCTCCTCGGTGCGGGACGCCCGGCAGTCTCCCCCGCCGCGGGCCGCGCCGCCGAGGAGGGGTGCACGCCGTCGATCACGGTTGGGGCCCTCGACAGGGCCCGGCCGCGTGGCCCGATGGGTGAATGCGGCACCGATGTCCAGGTACACCGCCCGCGCGGGGCCCGGCAGGGACGCCCGCCCCTCCCGGACGACGCGACTGTGATTCCCGCCGCTGTATCGACCAAGACGACCTGGTTCGACGCCGCTTCGACGCCGCGCTCGCGTGGGCCCGGGAGCACGAGCGGCGCGCCAGGGCGGTCCCGGGTCGTGAGCGGCGATGGTCGCCATGGCGACCATCGCCGCTCACGGCGTCAGATCGCCTCGGTGTCGGCGGAGGCCCCGCCGCCGCGGACGGGCAGGTCCGCGAACACCGCGGGCGGCTCGCGCCACGGGTCGGCGGGCCGCCCCGCGCTCGCCTCCTGCACCGCCCGCCAGACCCGCTGCGGCGTGCACGGCAGGTCGATGTGGCGGATGCCGAGGTGGCTGAGCGCATCGACGACCGCGTTCTGCACCGCCGGTGTCGAGCCGACCGTCGCCGACTCGCCGATGCCCTTGGCGCCCAACACGTTCATCGGGGTAGGGGTCTCGGTCGTGACGGCCTCGTAGCCGATCAGATCGGCCGCCGACGGGATGTGGTAGTCGGCGAGCGTGCCGGTCAGCGGGTTGCCGGCCTCGTCGTAGAGGATCTCCTCGTACAACGCCTGGGCGATGCCCTGGGCGAGCCCGCCGTGCTGCTGGCCCTCGACCAGCAGCGGGTTGAGCACCCGGCCGCAGTCGTCGACCGCGATGTGGCGCAGCAGCGTCACGTGCCCGGTCTCGGTGTCGACCTCGACGACCGACACGTGCGCACCGAAGGGGAACGTGGCGCCCGCCTGCCGGGCGTCGAGGCCCGCGAACAGCTCCTCCCCCGCCTCGGCGGCCGCGCCCGCGACCTGGCTCCAGCTGACGGTGGCCGTCGGCACCCCGGCCACACCGAAGGCGGACTCACCGTTCCCGCCGTCGACGAGGTCGACGTCGTCGGGCGAGGCCTCCAGCAGCTCCGCGGCACGCCGCCGGGCCTGGCCGAGCACGTCGTCGGCCGCCGCGGAGACGGCCGAGCCGCCCATCTGCAGCGACCGCGACCCGCCGGTCCCCCCGCCGCGCGGCACGAGCGCGGTGTCGGACTGGACGAACGTGATGCGCTCCATGGGAATGCCGAGCGTGTCGGAGGCGATCATGGCGAAGGCCGTCGCGTGGCCCTGGCCGTGCCCCGACGTGCCGGCCGAGACCGTCGCGCTGCCGTCGGAGTGGATGCGCACCGAGCCGAACTCGCTGCCGCCGCCACCCGCGGTGATCTCGACGTAGACACTCATCCCGATGCCGAGCTGGCGGACCTCGCCGTCCTCTCGGCGCCGGGCCTGCTCGGCGCGCAGCTTGTCGTAGTCGGCCAGCTGCAACGCCTCGCGCAGCGGCAGGTCGTAGTCACCGACGTCGTAGTTCGCGCCCACGACCGTCGTCAGCGGGAACGCGGCCGGGTCGTGGAAGTTGCGACGGCGCAGCTCGGCCGGGTCCATCCCCAGCTCGGCGGCGGCGATGTCGACGATGCGCTCGAGGTGCGCGGCCGCCTCCGGACGGCCGGCACCGCGGAACGCGCCCATCGGCGTCGTGTTCGTCATGGCGACGACCGAGTCGTAGGACACCGTCGGGATGTCGTAGACGCCCGGCGCCATGATGTAGGTCATGTTCATCGGCAGCGCACCGCCGAACCACGCGTAGGCACCGCCGTTGCCGATCACCCGCGCCTTGAGCCCGGTGATCTTCCCGTCGCGGGTCAGGCCCAGCTCGTAGTAGCCGATCTGGTCGCGCCCGTGCGGCATCGAGAGCAGGTTCTCCGAGCGCGTCTCGACCCAGGACAGCGGACGGCCCAGTGCCCGCGCGGCGCCGATCGTCGCGGTGTGCTCGGCGATCAGCCCGGCCTTGCCCCCGAAGCCGCCGCCGACGTGCGGCGCGATGACCCGCACCCGCGACTTGTCGAGGTCGAAGATCCCGGCCAGCTGCGCCTGGAACCCGTGCGGCATCTGGGTCGACACGTGGACGACGAGATCGTGGTCGCCGTCGCCCGCCGGGTCGACGACGATCGCGTTGCCCTCCATGGGCACGACGGCCAGCCGCTGGTTGACCATGCGCGCCCTGACGACGACGTCCGCACCCTCGAACGGGTCCGCGCCGTCGGCGCCGCGCAGCCCGGCCGACATGTTGGACCCACGTTCCGGGAACTGCAGCGGCGCACCGTCGGCGAGCGCAGCCTCCGGGTCGACGACCACGTCGAGCGGGTCGTAGTCGACCTCGACGAGCTCGGCGGCGTCGACGGCGGCGGCCTTGGACTCGGCGACGACCATGGCGACACACTCGCCGACGAAGCGCACCCGGTCGGACGCGAGCGGCGGGCGGGGGGTCTCGGGGTTGAGCGGCATGAGCCCGTGATGGGCCGGGAGGTCGAGGTCGGCAGCCGTGTAGACGGCGACGACGCCCTCCGCGTCCGCGGCCGCGGAGGTGTCGATGCCCGTCACGATCGCGTGCGCGAGGGGGGAACGGACGAATGCGACATGCAGCAGACCCTCCTTGCGGAGGTTGCCGACGTATGTTGAGGCACCGGTGAGGAGTTCGGGGTCCTCGACCCTCCGGACCGCTGTACCCAGCAGGGATCCAACCATGTGTCGCACATTACGACCGGATCCGCGTCACGGCTGCGTCGGACTCGCCACATCCGGCGGTTGACGACTCGGGCCAGGTCAGGGAGGGTGGCACGAGATCCGACAGCCACATGCCCCGCGGCACCGGCCCACCCCGGTCGCCGCGTCCCCCGGGAGGTCGGACCGGTCGGGGGCCGGTTCGACCTCCCGCCCATCACGTGGTGAGTACGGTCCTCTCATGCCCGAGTTCCACCACATCGACGTGCTCCCGCTCGGCCCGGACGACACCGAGTACCGCCGTCTCGACCTCGAGCCCGGCACCGTCGTCGAGTCCCCCCAGCTCGGCCGGACCTTCCTGCAGGTCGACCCCGCCACGATCACCGCGCTGGTCAAGCAGGCGGTCACCGACATCCAGCACCAGCTGCGGCCCTCGCACCTGGCCCAGCTGCGCGCCATCGTCGACGACCCGGAGGCCTCGGCCAACGACCGGTTCGTCGCGACGGACCTGCTGCGCAACGCCTGCGTCTCCGCCGGCGGGGTGCTGCCGATGTGCCAGGACACCGGCACGGCGATCGTCGTCGGCAAGCGGACCGAGACCGTACTGACCGGCGGGGACGACGAACGCGCCATCTCCCGCGGCATCTACGAGGCCTACGACGAGCTCAACCTGCGCTACTCGCAGATGGCGCCGACGTCGTTCTGGGACGAGAAGAACACGGGCACCAACCTGCCCGCACAGGTCGAGCTGTACTCCGCGCCGGGCGAGCAGCCCAAGTACGAGTTCCTGGTGATGGCCAAGGGCGGCGGCTCGGCCAACAAGACCTTCCTCTACCAGGAGACCAAGGCGCTGCTGAACCCGGCGAAACTGGCGCGGTTCCTCGACGAGAAGCTCCGCTCGCTCGGCACCGCGGCCTGCCCGCCCTACCACCTCGCGATCGTCGTCGGCGGGATGTCGGCGGAGTACACGCTGAAGGTCGCGAAGCTGGCGTCCGCGCGCTACCTGGACACGCTGCCCGCCACGGGCTCCGGCGACGGCTCGGCCTACCGCGACCGCGACCTCGAGCAGCAGGTCCTCGAGCTGACCCGCAACTTCGGGATCGGCGCCCAGTTCGGCGGCAAGTACTTCTGCCACGACGTCCGGGTGATCCGGCTGCCCCGGCACGGCGCGTCGCTGCCCGTCGGCATCGCCGTCTCGTGCTCGGCCGACCGCCAGGCCAAGGCGAAGATCACCGCCGACGGCGTGTTCCTCGAGCAGCTCGAGCGCGACCCCGCCCGCTTCCTGCCCGACACCGAGAGCGAGGACCTGTCCGACGAGGTCGTGCGTATCGACCTGACCCGCCCGATGGACGAGATCCGCGCGCAGCTCTCGCAGCTGCCGGTCAAGACCCGGGTGTCGCTGACCGGCCCGCTCGTCGTCGCGCGCGACATCGCGCACGCCAAGATCGCCGAGCGCCTGGAGGCCGGCGAGCCGATGCCGCAGTACATGCGCGACCACCCGGTCTACTACGCCGGGCCGGCGAAGACCCCCGACGGCTACGCCTCGGGCTCGTTCGGCCCGACGACGGCCGGCCGGATGGACTCCTACGTCGCGCAGTTCCAGGCGGCGGGCGGGTCGCTCGTCATGCTGGCCAAGGGCAACCGCTCGCAGCAGGTCACCGACGCCTGCGCCGCGCACGGCGGGTTCTACCTCGGCTCGATCGGCGGCCCCGCCGCGCGGCTCGCGCAGGACTGCATCCGCAAGGTCGACGTCCTCGAGTACCCGGAGCTGGGCATGGAGGCCGTCTGGAAGATCGAGGTCGAGGACTTCCCCGCGTTCGTCGTGGTGGACGACAAGGGCAACGACTTCTTCGCCTCGACCTCGCAGCCGACCCTGCAGGTGGGTTTCCGGCGCTGACGCCCGGCACACCCGGGCGCCCCGTGTGTCACGAACGGCCCGTTCGTGCAGTCCTGTTGCACGAACGGACCGTTCGTTCCCCGCGGGGGCGGCGGGTCAGGGTGCGGCGGGTCAGGGTGCGGCGGGTCAGGGTGCGGCGGGTCAGGGTGCGGCACTGCCGGTGAGCGCCGCCGTGGCGGCGGCCGTGGCCCGCGTGACGAGGGTCCGCGCCGCCGCCGAGCCCGACGACGCCGCGTTCTTGCTGAAGATCGCGATCACGTACCGGTCGCCGGGGAGCACTCCCGTGGTGTGCAGGTAGAACTGCGTCCCGATCCACATCCAGCCCTGCTTCGCCGCGACACCCCGGGCGCGGGGCGGGGCGAGCAGGCCGAAGGCCTGGTCGAAGCCGTCGGCACCCGTGTCCTGGGCACTCGTCAGGGCGTTCATGATCATGTCGCGGCTGCTCGGGGCCATCGAGGTCAGCACGTAGTCGTAGAGGGTGACGACGTCACGCGCCGAGATCAGCGCCTCGCCCCACTGCGAGGGGTCGGTCGGTGGGGCGGAGTCGGTGAGCCCCGCCAGCGCGATCGCCTGGCTCACGGTGGCCGGACCACCGGACTTCTCCCACAGCGCGTCCATGGCCTGGTCGTCGCTGAGGCTCAGCGCCCGCTGGATGTCGGTGGCGTCGGCGGCGGAGAGCGTGACCTCGCCCGTCTCGACGCGGTGCAGGATCGCGACGACCGTGTACAGCTTCACGACCGACGCCGAGTAGAACTGCTCGCTCCCCCGCGCGCCGACGGCCTGCTGGCCGGTGTCGCGGTCGAGCACCGCGACGCCGAGGTCGCTCGGCGAGGCCGCGTCCACCGCGTCCACGGCCCGGACCGCGGCGGTCACCGCGGCCGCCGACGCCGCCGACGCCTTCTGCGTCGCGGTGTCGGGTGTCGCGTCGGCCACGGGCGTCGTCGCCGGGGTCGACGGCGGCGCTGCCGCGGGCGCGTCCGCCGTGGCGGCCGCGGCGGACGCCTGGCCCCCGCCCCAGTCCCCACCGAAGCCGACCAGTGCCAGGGCCGCCAGCGCGACCGCCGTCACGGCCGCCGAGGCCGTCAGCCTGCGCAGCGTGCGCCGTCCGTTCACACCTCGATGACGGCTCGGCGACGCAGATCGTTGCCATTGGGCAACTATCCATAGCGGACCGACAGGTTCGGGCCGGGTTCACAGCATCTGCCCAGGTCGACGATCTTGCCCAGCCGACCCGGGTGCGGTAGCGCCGGCCCGGGTGCGATGGCGTGCCGGCCCGGGGGTGGGGGCGCGCCCCCGGCCGCGCCCGTCAGCTCAGCCGGCGGGGACCTCCCCCGTCGTCGCGGGTCGGCGGCGGGCCGAGCACCATCCGCGCCCCCGTCACCACGGCCCCGTCGGGCGAGGCGACGACCGGGTCGAGGACGACCGACCGCACCTCCGGCAGCTGCTCGGCCAACGTTCCGAGGCGCAGCACCAGGTCTTCCAGTGCCCCCAGCTTCGCGGGCGGGTCCCCGCGGTACCCGGCGAGCAGCGGGGCGGCCCGCGGGGCCCGGATGAGGGCGGCGGCATCGGTCGTCGAGACCGGCAGGACCCGGAACGCGCGGTCGCCGAGGAGCTCCGTCGCGAGCCCGGAGAGCCCGAACGACAACAGGGAGCCGAACGACGGGTCGTCGACGATCTCGAGCACGCACGACATCCCGCGCGGTGCCATGACCTGCACGTACACCTCGTCCCCGCCGGTCTCGGCCGCGAGCGCCGCGTACCCGGCGGCGACGGCGTCGGCACCGGTGAGGTCGAGCCGGACACCGACGAGGTCGGAGCGGTGCCGCCAGCGCGGCGCGGTGGCCTTGAGCGCCACCGGGTACCCCAGCTCGGCCGCGGCGGCGACGGCCTCCTCGGCCGACCCGACGAGCCGGAAGGGCGCCACCTCGATGCCGTAGCAGCCGAGGACGGCCGTCGTCTGGTCGTCGTCGAGCACGAGCGTGCGCGGCGCCGGGTCGTCCGGTGCCGGCTCGGCGAACAACCGCGCGACGAGGTCACGGGCCTCGTCGGTGCGGGTGCCCTCGGGAACGATGAACTCGCCGAGCGGAGTCGCTCGCCAGCGCGCGTAGCGCACCACCCGGCTCAGCGCGGCCACCGCCCGCTCCGGGCTGGGGTAGCTGGGCACCGACCCGGGCCCGGGCCCCCGGCCGTCGGCCCGCGGCTCGGCCAGCTCGGCCGGGACGCCCTCGGCGGCAAGGAACGTCGTCACGACCGGCTTGCCGGAACCCGCGACCGCCTCGCGCAGCGCCCGCGCGTAGGGCGCGCCGTGGGTCGCGACCGGCGGGACGAACACCGCGACGAGCGCGTCGACGTCGTCGGCGGCGACGGCCTCGCGCACCGCCGCGGCGAACGTGGCCGGGCTCGCGGCCGCGCCCACGTCGACCGGGTCGCCGACCAGCTCGAGCTCCTCGTCGAGCAGGCCGTCGGCGACGAGGACCCCCAGCGCCGTCGAGTTCCCGACGACCGCGACCCGCGGGCCCGACGGCAAGGGCTGCAGGGCCAGCAGGAGCGCGGTGTCGAACAGCTGCGCGACGGTGGCGACCCGGATGACGCCGGACTGCTCGAAGAGCGCCTGGACGCTGGAGTCGTCGATCGGGACGGCTCGCGAGGACCGGGCCGGCAGCGGCACCCGGCGCCCGCTCTTGACCGCGACCACGGGCGTGGTGCGGGCCAGCCGGCGGGCGAGCCTGCCGAACTTGCGCGGGTTGCCGAAGGTCTCCAGGTAGAGCAGCACGACATCGGTGTCGGGGTCGCTCTGCCAGTACTGCAGCAGGTCGTTGCCCGAGACGTCGGCCCGGTTGCCCGCGGAGACGAACGTCGACAGGCCGAGGCCGCGCTCGGTCGCCGCCTGCAGCAGCGCGATCCCCAGCGCTCCGGACTGGGAGAAGAACCCGACCCTCCCGGCACCCGGCAGCGCGGGGGCGAGCGTCGCGTTGAGCCGCACCCCCGCTGCCGTGTTGGCCACCCCGAGCGCGTTGGGGCCCACGACCCGCATGCCGTGCGCCCGTGCCGCCTCCACCATCCGCCGCTCGGCCACGAGACCGTGCGAACCGGCGTCCGCGAAGCCCGAGCTGACGACGATCAGCGCCTTGACCCCCTTGGCCAGACAGGAGTCCATGACCTCGTCGATCCCCGCGGCGGGCACGGCGACGACGGCGAGGTCGACGTCGTCGGGGATCTCGGTGACCGAGGCGTAGGCACGCACCCCGCGGACCGACCGGGCGTCGGGGTTCACCGGGTAGACGGGGCCGGTGAAGTTGCCGCGCAACAGGTTCAGCAGGACGGCGTGCCCGATCTTCGACGGGTCGGTCGACGCGCCGATGACGGCGACCGAGCGCGGGTGCAGCAGGTTGTGCACGCTGCGCGCCTCGGCGGCCTGCTCGCGGGCGTCGCGCACCGCGAGGGAGCGCTCGGTCGGGTCGATGTCGAACTCGAGGTGCAGGACGCCGCCGTCGTAGGCGCGGCTGACCTGGTAGCCCGCGTCGCGGAAGACCCGGACCATCGCGTGGTTCTCGACCAGCACCTCCGCCTCGAAGCGGCGCAGCCCGTTCTCCCGCGCGGCGGCCGCGAGGTGCTCGAGCAGGATCGAGCCGATCCCGCGGCCCTGGTGGTCGTCACGGACGACGAACGCGACCTCCGCCGAGCCGCCGTCCTCCGGTGTGGGTCCCAGTCCCTCGTAGCGGCCGACGGCGACGATCTCGTCGCCCAGCACGCACACGAACGCGACCCGGCGCCGGTGGTCGAGGGTGGTGAACCGCTCGAGGTCGCGGTCGGGGATGCGCGGGTAGGGGCCGAAGTAGCGCAGGTAGCGGGTGCGCTCGGAGAGGCGGCCGTGGAACGCACGCAGCGCGTCGGCGTCGCTCGGGTCGATCGGGCGCAGGTGCAGGATGCCGCCGTCCGAGGCGACGACGTCGGCCTCCCACTGCCGCGGATAGCCGGGCGCGCGGGCGGCGGGGCGCGTGGCGCCGTCGGCGACCGGGCCCTCGGACGGGGGGCTGTCCGAGGCGCGAGGGCTCCCGGACGGGGTGGAGCTCTCCGACGGGGCAGGGCTCTCCGGCGCGGCAGAACTCTCCGGCGCAGCAGGGCTCTCCGGCGCAGCGGCGGGCGTGGTCGGTTCAGTCACGGGGGTCGTCCGGGTCGAGGCCGTGCAGGGGGAAGACGGCGCGGCGCACCTCGACGATCGTGGGGTCGACGGCGGCGAAGTCGCCGCCCCACGGCTCGAAGGAGGGGTCGGCGTCGTCGGACATGTGCGTCGGCAGCGGTCGGCCGGTCAGCGTCGTCGCGTGCGCGATCCACTCGGCCGGCAGCGGGCGTCGGGGGTCGACGTCGCGGTCGAGGACGGTGGCGAGCAGGTGCGTCCACGACCGGGGGACGACCCGGAACAGCGAGTACCCGCCGCCGCCGAGCACGAGCCATTTGCCGCCGGCCGTGGTCTCGGCCAGATCGCGCATCCGCCGGTAGATCGCGCGCTGCCCGTCGACGGAGAGCTCGAGGTTGGCCAGCGGGTCGTCGGAGTGGGTGTCGGCGCCGCACTCGCTGACCAGCACCTGGGGGCGGAAGTTCGCGAGCAGCGACGGCACGATCGCCTCGAACGCCCGCAACCAGCCGGCGTCGCCGGTGCCGGGGGCGAGCGGGACGTTGACCGCGTAGCCGGCCCCGTCACCGACCCCGTACTCGGTCGCCCAGCCGGTCCCCGGCCACAACGTCAGCGGATGTTGGTGCATCGAGACGGTGAGTACCCGCGGGTCGTCGTAGAACGCCGCCTGTACCCCGTCCCCGTGGTGCACGTCGACGTCGACGTAGGCGATGCGCTCGTAGCCCTGGTCGAGCAGCCAGGCGATGGCGACGGCGCAGTCGTTGTAGACGCAGAACCCGGCCGCGCGGTCGCGCATCGCGTGGTGCAGCCCGCCCGCGATGTTCACCGCACGATCGGCCCCCGCGGCGATCTGGCGGGCCGCCAGCAGCGAGCCCCCCGCGATCAGCGCGCTCGACTCGTGCATGCCGAAGAAGATCGGGTTGTCGGCGGTGCCCAGCCCGTGGCCGACGCCGAACGGCATCTCCGGCGCCGAGCGCACCGCGGTCAGGTACGACGGCGCGTGCACCCGCTCGAGCTCCTCGTCGGTCGCCGGGTCCGGCTCGAGGAGCTCGACGTCGTCGAGGACGCCGAGGCCGCGGGCCAGCCGCATCGTGAGGTCGAGCCGCACCGGGTTGAGCGGATGGTCGTCGGAGAGCTGGTAGTCGAGGAACCCCGGGGTCCAGACGACGGCGGTACTGGCGCTCATGGGACCCGACCGTAAGGCAGGTGCCGTGCCTCGGCTCGCTCCGAGCGCCGGACGGCGGATCGGCGACCCGGACGGACGGCGGCGCGACCCGACGCAACGGTCGGGATGGGTCGGGGCCCCTGATGACGTTGCACGGATACTATGGTCAGCGGACACGAAGGGGCCGGCCCGTGAACGAGCTGATCGACACCACCGAGATGTACCTCCGGACGATCTACGAACTCGAGGAGGAGGGCGTCGTTCCGCTGCGCGCGCGGATCGCCGAGCGCCTCGGGCAGAGCGGCCCCACCGTCAGCCAGACCGTGGCGCGCATGGAGCGCGACGGTCTGGTCGTCGTCGCGGGCGACCGCCACCTCGAGCTGACCGAGGACGGCAGGGCCCGGGCGATCGCCGTCATGCGCAAGCACCGGCTCGCCGAGCGCCTGCTCACCGACGTCATCGGTCTGGAGTGGGAGCTGGTGCACGCGGAGGCGTGCCGCTGGGAGCACGTCATGAGCGACGCGGTCGAGCGCAAGCTCGTCGCGTTGCTCGACAACCCCACGATCTCGCCCTACGGGAACCCGATCCCGGGCCTGGGCGAGCTCTCGGACCCGCCGGACCTGACCGGCCCGTCGAACGCCGCCGCGCCGCCGCCTCTCGAGGTCGGCCTGCAGCGGCTCGACGAGTTCGCCCGCCGTGGCGGCGGCAAGGTCGAGGTGCGCCGGATCGCCGAGCACGTGCAGGTCGACGCCGACCTGATGGGCGAGCTGAAGCTCTCGGGGATCGTGCCCGGCCGCGAGGTCGAGGTGCGGTCGATCTCCCGCTTCGGCGACGCGGTGCCCGTCGTGGCCGACGACGACGAGTCGGCCGTCGCACCGCTGATCGCCCACGCGGTGCTGGTCCGCGCCCGCTGAGCGACAGCTCCACGCGGGCCGGCTCCTCGCGGGCCGGCGGGTCCGGACCGGACCCACGGCCTGTTCCGCGCGGCGCGCGAACCCTCCGGGTCCCCCGCGGGGAAGGCGCGCGGCGGGCGTGAGAACGTCTGGGCGCGCCGTCGCGGGCCGCCCGGCACGGACGGCGGCGCACTGGTGTCGCCGTTCGAGGAGGATCGCGTGAAGCTGCTCGTCACGGGTGGAGCCGGCTACGTGGGCAGCGTCTGCGCCGCCCATCTGCTGGAGGCCGGCAACCAGGTCGTGGTGCTCGACGACCTGTCGACCGGCCACCGTGACGCGGTGCCCGACGGCGCCCGGTTCGTCGAGGGCGACCTCGCCGAGGCCGCGGGCGACGTGCTGGCCGAGGGCTTCGACGGGGTCGTGCACTTCGCCGCCCGGTCGCTGGTCGGTGAGTCGGTGCAGCGCCCGGAGATCTACTGGGACGGCAACGTCGTGAAGTCGTTGCGGCTGCTCGAGGCGATCCGTACGCACGGCACGCCCCGGCTCGTGTTCTCCTCCACCGCCGCCACCTACGGCGAGCCGGAACAGGTGCCGATCCGCGAGGACTCCCCCACCCGCCCGACCAACCCCTACGGCGCCAGCAAGCTCGCCATCGACCACATGATCAGCTCCTACGCGGCGGCGCACGGGCTGGCGGCGACGAGCCTGCGGTACTTCAACGTCGCGGGGGCCCACGGCCGTTACGGCGAGCGGCACACCGTCGAGACCCACCTGATCCCGATCGTCCTGCAGGTCGCGGCGGGGGCCCGGGAGTCGGTGCAGATGTTCGGCGACGACTGGGACACCCCCGACGGCACCTGCGTGCGCGACTACATCCATGTCGACGACCTCGCCGACGCCCACCTGCGTGCGCTCGACCGCGCGGAGCCGGGCCGGCACGCGATCTACAACCTCGGTGTGGGCGAGGGCTTCTCGGTCCGCGAGGTCGTGGAGGCGTGCCGCACCGTGACGGGCCATCCGATCCCCGCGGTGGTGGCGCCGCGGCGCGCGGGCGACCCCGCCGTGCTCGTCGCGTCGAGCGAGCGGGCCCGCGCGGAGCTGGGCTGGTCGCCGAGCCGGACGCTGCAGGACATGGTGGCCGACGCCTGGCGCTTCGCCCAGGGGCGCCTGCCCGCCTGAGGACCCGGCGACCCACCGGGGCCGCGTCACCACGGTGCGTCGGCCAGCCAGGCACGCACCTGGTCGGGGCCGAAGCCGTCGGCGAGCGCGGCGTCGAGCGCTGCGCCGAGGTGATGGCCCGGCCACGCGTCCTGCGCCCGTTCGAGCGCGATCCGGGCCAGTGCGCCGTCGCCGCGGCCGAGCGCGGCGACCGCGAGCAGCGCCGCGGGCTCGGCCGCTTCCGGCCCCGGCGTCTCGCGGGCCAGCGCCGCCCACAGCTGCTCGGCCGCCGCGGCCCGCTCGCCCACGCACTCACGCAGCGCCCGGTCGCGTACCGCCGGGACCTGGAGCGCGACGGCCATGTCCAGCACCAGCTCGTCGTCGACCTGGAGCCGGCCGTCGGCCGCCGCGACGAGTGCCGAGTCGAGCGTGCGCAGGCAGGCGGCGAGATCGCGGGCGCGGGCGCGTTCGTCGAGCTCACTGTCGAGCAGCAGCCCGCGCCGCCGCAGCCGGTCGACGTCGGCGGGGCCGACCGAGCGGCGCAGCTCCTCGCGCGAGGACCGGACGACGGTGCCCGCGGCCACCGCGCGGGCCGCGAGCGGCGTCGACGACGGGTCGGGCACGGTCCCGGCGCACCCGCACGGCGGGAAGCATCCCCACCGCGCGCCGGCCGCCGTCGACTCCGCCCACACGCACGTGCCGGCCTCGACACCGGCCGCCGCCAGCGCGGCCAGCACCGCGTCGACGACATCGGCTCGGGCCGGACCACCCGGGTCGACGACCACGACAGCGGCACCGAGGGGCCCGGGCGGCGCGGCCTCCACCAGGTGCCCCGCGGCCACCGCGGCCACGTCGGAGACGGCGGTGGGGTCCACACCGGGCGGCGGCAGGTCGGCGCGCAGGGTGAGCCCGACCGAACGCAGCCGTGGGCCGTGCACGGCGATCAGCACCAGCGACCGCTCCGGGGGGAACCCGAGCAGCACCGGGACCGCGGCGACGAGCTCACCCGGCCCCTGCAGGGACGTGACGGTGTCGTCGAGGGAGCGCGGGCGGGACGAGCCTGGCGAGGTCATGGCGCCATCGTGCGGGCGACCGCCGACGTGCGCGCCCGCTCGGCAGGACGCCTGTGGACATCCTGCCGCCGCGGGCCGCTGCGAACGCGAATGTGGACAACCCGCGGATGCCGCGCGCGCGGTGCCGAATTCTGTCGGGGTCGCGTGCACTCGCCCGAGTGGTTGCGACGCGCCGCCCCCGCCGGGGTCGACCGGCTCCGTGCCGTCGCAGCCGACCGGCAGGGCCGGAGGCGTCGCGACGAGCGCCGGAACGGCCCGCAGGTAGTAGGCGCGCCAGGTTCGGCAGGCGTGGGAGGCGACAGCTCAGGCGGTGGTCGACGAGCCGACCGGCAGGGCCCGGCACACGAGCCGCAACGGAACACCACCGCCGACACCCGGTCGACCGGGCAGCCGCCGTCGGCACCCGGCGGACAGGGTCGCGTCCACCCCGGCCGAGCGGCCGCGACGCGCCGACGCCACCCGGATGACCGGCCCTCGGGCTGTCACCGCTGACCGACAGGCGCGCGGCACACCCTCCGCCGATCGTCCGGCCGAACGCCGTCGACGCCCGGACAGATCAGGGTCGCGGGCCACGTCGGACCCGGGTCGACCGCGCCGCGGCGCGGCGCCGGTACGACGGTCCACGAAACCACGGTCCACGAAACCACGGCCCACGAAACCACGGCCCACGAAACCACGGCCCACGAAACCACGGCCCGTCGTCACGACCACGTCGATCGCGAGACGGGGCCGGGGTCCGGGATCAGGTGTAGCGGAAGCCGTGCGAGTCGAGCCAGGGCTTCGGGTTGATCTTCTGCCCACCGGGCGTGACGACCTCGATGTGCAGGTGCGGACCGGTCGACTGACCCCGGTTGCCCACCTCGGCGATCTGCTGACCTGCGCTGACGTGCTGGCCGACCGACACGAGCGAGCGGTTGATGTGGCCGTAGACCGTGATCGTGCCGTCGTCGTGGCGCACCCGGACCCACAGCCCGAACCCGCTGGCCGGACCGGAGCTGATGACGACCCCGTCGAGGGGCACCCGGATCGGGGTGCCGATCGGCGCGGCGATGTCGAGACCGGCGTGCATCGCGCCGCCGCGGGCACCGAACCCGGAGCTGACCCGGCCGGTGACGATCTGCACCGCCCGCGTGGCCTCCGCCGCCTTCGCGGCGGCCTCGGCCTGTGCCGCCGCCGCGGCCCGCTGCGCCTGCTCCTGGGCCTGCTGAACGGCGCGCTGCTGGGCCTGCTGGGCGGCGTCGAGCTGCTGCTGGGTCGTCGCGACGAGGTCCGCACCGCGCGCGGCGACGAGCTGCAGCACGTCGGCCGTCGGCGCCGGGGCGGCGGGATCGGCGAGGGCGGCGACGTCGGCGCCGGTGACGGGGGCACCCGCGACGCCGCCGGCGGCCGCGGGGGCGGTGGGCGCCGCGTCGGACGACATCATCGCCGTGAGGCCGGGGACGTCGAGAGCGCCGACGTGGACGGCCTGGGCCGTCGCGGCGACTGCGCCACCGGCGACGACGACCGCGACGATGCGCGTGACGGGGGTACCGGGCAGGGAGGTGGCGCGATGGGCACCGCCGGTTCCCGTGCCCGCCGCGAGGGCGGGCAACGGGAACCCGTGGTGCGCGCGACGGCCACTGGGGGAGCGATGCCGTGACACGACGTTCCTTCCGGATCCGGCGCGGCCGGACGTCCCGTGGGGGCGGGTGGATCGATCGGGGACTCGATCCGTGTCCGTTCCGTGACCGCGCCGTTATGCGATCCGAGGGAGACGCTAGCCCCGCCGAACCCGACGAGTTGCCGATCCGGGACGTTGCTGAGACAACTGGATCGAGTGACGCGGTGAGCGGCTTACACGGTGTGTCGTCGCGACACGCCGTGCGGCCTCACCCGCCGTTCGCCGCTCCCGGCGCACCGCCGCGGCGAATCACACCCACGCAGCGTGACGAGTCACCGACCCTCGGCGACCGCGCCGCGGCGGTGGTCACACCGCTCGACCGGTCGTCGGACGAGGACCGGTCAGGGCGCTGACCTGCGACTGATCAGGAACGAGCGCGGCGCGGCCCGTCAAGTCGCCGATGGCGGAGTCGCCGACAGCGGAGTCGCCGACAGCGGAGTCGCCGACAGCGGAGCCGCCGACAGCGGGTGTCCCAGCTCCGCCCGCCGCGCCCGGTACCGCTCGACGGCGGCGAGCTTCACGTCCTCGTAGCCGCGGACCAGGTCGGCCGACCGTGCCACCTCGACGGCCGTGGGGAGCGAGTCCGCGGTGAGGTCGCGGGCCAGGCCGCGCACGGTCGCCCGGTACTCGTCGCGCAGCGCCCGCTCGATGCGGCGCACAGCGGTCCGGCCGAAGGGATCGAGCGGCGTCGAGCGCAGCACCTTCCCGTGGGCGAGCGTCCGCAGCACCGGCCGCATCCACGGTCCGAACGCGATCTTCTTCGAGCGGCCCGCCGCCCGCAGGAGGGGCGGGTGCAGCCGGTAGCGCAACCCGGTGCCACCGGGGACCTCGGCGGCGAGCGCGGCCTCGAAGGCCGGGTCGGTGAGCAGCCGGGCGACCTCGTACTCGTCCTTGTAGGCGGTCAGCTTGTAGAGGCCGCGCGCGACGGCCTCGGCGAACTCGCCCGCTCCCCCGGCGGCACGTTCGGCGTCCCAGGCCTCGCGCACGACGGCTGCGTAGTCGCGGGCCGTGCGCTCGGAC
>NZ_BPRG01000047.1:49622-115454 GCF_036984265.1 Pseudonocardia sp. D17
CAGCCCGAGCCCGGGCGGCGGCGTCCGGCGCGCCGGCGCCGCGGCGGGCGAGCCGACCGCCGCCGCGAACGCCGACGGGTCGGCCACCGCCACCCGTCCCCAGCGGAACGCCGCGATGTTGGCCTCGACGGCGACGCCGTTGAGCCCGATCGCCCACTCGACCGACTCGGCGCCGACCGGCAGCGCCCCGGCCTGGCAGGCCGCGCCGAGCAGCAGCAGGTTGGCCGGCATCGCGTCGCCGAACAGCGCGACGGCGGCGCCGGCCGCGTCGAGCCGCACGACGTCGGCACACCGGCCGGCGATGCGGTCGACCAGCGCCTCGACGTCGGGCGCGGCGACGGTCGCGTCGCGCACCATGGCGCCCGTCGGCACCGACGACACCGACACGACGGCCGTCGTGTCGGTGGCCGAGGCGTAGCCGAGGTTGCGCGCGTCGGCACCGACGAGCGCGTCGAAGGCGAGGTAGCAGCGCGCCTGCGCGGGTCCGACGCGGTTCGCGGGGCCGAGCTCGGCCTCGGACGCGGCGACCCGCAGGTGCGAGACCACCGGCCCGGCCTTCTGCGACAGCCCGGTCTGGTCGACGCCGTGCACGGCCAGCCCCTCGTGCACGGCTGCCGACGCGAGCACCTGGTTGACCGTGACGATGCCGGTCCCGCCGATGCCGGCGAGGAACACGTCACCGGCCGGAGCGACCACCGCGGACGGCACGTCGGGCGGCTCGGGGCGGGTGCGAGCCGCGGGGCGCGCACCGTCGGCGACGACGGTCACGAACGACGGGCAGTCCCCGTCGAGACAGGAGTAGTCGGTGTTGCAGGACGACTGGTCGATGCGGGTCTTGCGACCCAGCTCGGTGTCGACGGGCTGCACCGACAGGCAGTTGCTCTTCACCCCGCAGTCGCCGCAGCCCTCACACACCTCCTCGTTGATGACGACGCGGGTGGGCCGCACCGCGAGCGCCCCGCGCTTGCGCAGTCGTCGCGACTCCGCGGCGCAGCGCTGGTCGTAGATCAGGACGGTGACGCCCTCGGCCTCCCCCAGCACGCGCTGGGCCTCGTCGAACCGGTCGCGGTGCCACAGGTCGACCCCCCGCGGCAGCGGCGGCAGCGCCCGGTAGCGCGCCGGCTCGTCGGCACACACCATCACCCGGGCGACGCCCTCGGCCAGCAGCTTCGCCGCGAGCGCCGGGACCTCGAGCCCGCCCTCGGCGTCCTGTCCGCCGGTCATGGCGACGGCCCGGTTGTAGAGGAGCTTGAACGTGATCGACACGCCGGCGGCGACGCAGGCCTGCACGGCGAGCTGGCCGGAGTGGGCGAACGTCCCGTCGCCCATGTTCTGGTACATGTGCCGGGCGTCGGTGAACGGCGCCTGCCCGATCCACTGCGCGCCCTCGCCGCCCATCTGCGTGATCGACGAGACCTCGCTGGTGGGCCGATGGGTCAGCGCGACCATCGCGTGGCACCCGATCCCACCGCCCGCGACCGCACCCTCGGGGACGACGGTCGAGCGGTTGTGCGGGCAGCCCGAGCAGAAGTAGGGGGTGCGGGCGACCGGCGACAACGACAGCGGCGCGGGCACCCGTACGGGCTCGGGCAGCGCGACGCGCCCGGAGAGGACGCGGCGCAGCGGCCCGGCCAGCGCTCCGGCGGTCAGCTCCCCCGCGACGGGCACCAGCGGCCGGCCGTCGGCGTCGGCGGACCCGACGACCACGGGTGCGGACGCCAGACCGTACAGCGCGTCACGGACCCCGGTCTCGAGGAACGGCGTCTTCTCCTCGACGACGAGCACGGTGTCCAGGCCCTCGGCGAAGTCGCGCAGGAGGCCGCGCTGCACGGGCGCGACCATGCCCATCCGCAGCAGCCGGATCCCGGCTCTGCGGCAGCCGTCGTCGTCGAGACCGACGTCGCGCAGTGCCTGCCGGACGTCGGTGAACGCCTTCCCGGCGGCGACGATCCCCAGCCAGGCACCCGGGGTGTCCAGCTCGACGGTGTTGACCGGGTTGGCCTCGAGGAAGGCGTCGACCATCGCCCGCCGCGGCCCGTAGAGCTGGGCCTCGGCCTCCAGCGACGACGGCGGCACGAGCATCGGGATCTGGCGGTACTCCCAGTCCCGTCCCTCCCACTGCAGCGCCGGGACGGTGATCTCGACGTCGCCGCAGCCGGCGTCGAGGGTCCAGACGCCGTCGGCGACGTCGGCGGTGATCTTCATGCCGACCCACATGCCCGAGGCCCGCGACAGCGCGACGCCGTAGCGGCCCAGCCGCACGATCTCCTCGGCGCTGCTGGGGTAGAGGACGGGCAGCCCGTAGCCGGTGAGCGTGCGCTCGGAGATGCACGGGATGGTCGACGACTTGCAGCTCGGGTCGTCGCCGGCGAGGACGAGGACCCCACCCGCGGGGTGGGCGCCGCACATGTTGCCGTGCCGCATCGGGTCGCCCGCCCGGTCGACGCCGGGCGCCTTGCCGTACCAGACGCCGACGGCGCCGTCGACCGTCCGGCCGTGCCCGGGCACCTCGACCTGGCTGCCCCAGATCGCGGTCGCGGCGAGCTCCTCGTTGACCCCGGGCACGAACGTCAGGCCCGCCGTCTCGACGAGCTCCGGTGCGGCGGCCAGCGTCTTGTCCAGCCCGCCCAGGGGCGAGCCCTGGTAGCCGGACACGAAGGACGCCGTCCGCAGCCCCGCGCGCGCGTCCGCCGCGTGCTGCTCGGCGAGCAGCCGGGCGATGGCCTGCACGCCGGTGAGCAGCACCGGACCGGTGCCCGGTCGGTAGCGGTCGGTCAGGGAGAAGTCCACGGGGTCCGCGGCCGGTCCCGAGGCCCGCGGCTCGCTGTCCTGCACGGTCATGCGTTCACCTCGCCGGTCGGACGCCGCCCACGTCGTGGAGACGGCCTGCCCACCTTCTCATTGCCGCGGCGGATCCGCGGAGCACCCGTTCCGATCAGCGCAACGCGGGCCCCGCTACTACTGGATCCGCCGCTCGACGCCCGCCCACGCCTTCTCCCGGAGGACGAACTTCTGGATCTTGCCGGTGGAGGTCTTGGGCAGCTCGCCGAACACGACGGTCTTCGGTGCCTTGAACCGCGCGAGCCTGCCCTTGACGTGCTCGATGATCTCCTGCTCGGTCACCGACGCGCCGGCGTGCAGGGTCACGTAGGCGGCCGGGACCTCTCCCCAGCGCTCGTCGGGCACCGCGATCACCGCGACCTCGAGGACGGCCGGGTGCTCGGCGACGGCCTGCTCGACCTCGACGCTCGCGATGTTCTCGCCCCCGGAGATGATCACGTCCTTGCTGCGGTCGCGCAGCTCGACGTAGCCGTCGGGATGCATCACCCCGAGGTCGCCCGTGCGGAACCAGCCGTCGGGCGCGGCCGCCGCGGTCGCCTCGGGGTCCTTGAAGTACCCGAGCATGACGTTGTTGCCGCGCAGGGCGATCTGGCCCACCGAGGTGCCGTCGGCCGGCAGGTCGGCGCCGTTGTCGTCGACGATCCGGGCGGTGCAGGAGATCATGTTGCCGACGCCCTGGCGCGCCTTGAGCCCGGCCTGCTCCTCTGCGTCGAGGCCGTTCCACTCCGGGCGCCAGTCGCAGATCATCGCCGGGCCGAACGTCTCGGTGAGCCCGTAGAGGTGGGTGACGTCGAAACCGAGGCCGGCCATCCGGCGCAGGATCGCCGGGGACGGGGGCGCCCCGCCCGTCGCGATCCGGACCACGCGGTCGCCGGGCACGCCCTCACCGGCCTGCTCGGCGTAGGCCAGCATCGACAGCACCGTCGGCGCCCCGTTGAGGTGCGTGACACCCTCCTCGCGGATCAGCTGCCAGACCCGCGCGGGATCGACCTTGTCGAGGCAGACGTGCGTGCCGGCCGCGGCGGTGACGGCCCACGGGAAGCACCAGCCGTTGCAGTGGAACATCGGCAGCGTCCACAGGTGCACCGTCGAGGGCGACATCCCGGTGTGCCCGACCATCGCCAACGCCTGCAGGTAGGCGCCGCGATGGTGGTACATGACGCCCTTGGGGCGGCCCGTCGTCCCGGACGTGTAGTTGATCGAGAGCAGCGCGCGCTCGTCGTCGGGGGTGACGGCCAGCGGCGACGCGCCCGCGAGCAGGGCCTCGTACTCCTCCCCCGCCCGGATGCGCGCGGGCGCGGCCGTGCCGGAGCCGGCGAGCCGGGCGAGGGCGTCGTCGACGAGCTCGTCGAACACGGGGTCGTGGACCAGCACGGCCGCACCGGAGTGCTCGAGGATGTAGGCGACCTCGCCGGCCGAGAGCCGGGTGTTGATCGCGACCAGCGGCGACCCCGCCCACGGCACGCCGTAGTTCGACTCCAGCAGCACGTGGGTGTTCGGGGCGAGGAACGCGACGGGGCGCCCGCCCGCCAACGGGGCGAGGCCACCCGCGAGGCGCCTGCAGCGGTCGTGGAACTCGCGGTAGGTCAGTCGGAGCTCGCCGTCGATCACCGCGACGCGGTCGCCGTGCGCGGCCGCCGCGCGATCGAGATAGGACACCGGCGTCAGCGGCTCGAACGACAGATCCGTCATGAGGGGAACCCTGTCACGCACCGCCCCGAACGGAAGCCGTCCGACAGTGCCCCGGCTGTGACCCTCACCTCAGCGACCCTCACCTCAGCCACCCTCACCTTCAGCGCGGCGCCGGGGCCGGCGGCGAGGCCGGCTCCGCCGCCGCGATCCGCGCCCGCAGCCGCTCCCGGATCTCCTCCGGGGTGTAGGCGCGGCGGCGCCGCTCGGCGCGCGCGGTGACGACACCGGTCGCCGCCACTCCGGCGAGCCCCGCCAGACCTGCCCACTTCCACCAGCGCATCGCCATAGGGTAGGCGCCCGTGAGCGGCTCCTCGATCTCCCTCGACCGCGCGGTCGACCTGACCAGGACCGGGGACGTGTGGCTGTTCCGCGGCCGCACCGGCGCCGACCGGGCCATCCAGAACCTGACGAACTCGCCGGTCAACCACGTCGGCATGGCGATCGTGGTCGAGGACCTGCCGCCGCTGATGTGGCATGCCGAGCTCGGCCGGTCGCTGCCGGACGTGTGGACCGGCCGCCACCAGCGCGGCGTCCAGCTCCACGACCTGCGCGACGCCGTCGCCACCTGGCACGAGCGCTACCACCAGCGGGTCTGGCTGCGCCAGCTGGAGCCCACGGTCGGGCGCGAGCGGGAGGACGCGGCGCTGCGCACCGTGGCCCGCCTCGACGGCACCCCGTTCCCGTCGACGGCGCGGCTCGCGTCGCGCTGGGCCCGGGGGCGGCTCCCGCGGGCCGGTGCCCGCGCCGCCCGCGTGCGGGACTCGGTCCTCGCGCGGGTGCGCGCGCCGCTCGCGCGCCGTCGCGGGGACGACGGGGTCCCGCCCGCCGCCGGCTCCGACGTCGCGGCGACGGAGCCCGCGCTCGTCACCGCCTACTGCGCGGAGGTCGTCGCGGTGACCTACGAGGAGATGGGCCTGCTCACCGCCGACCGCCGGCCCAACTGGTACGACCCGGGTCGCTTCTGGTCCGGCGACCGGCTGCCCCTCGTCGACGGGTTCGCGCTCGGCGGCGAGATCGCGGTGTCGGTCGACGGGCGGTGACCCGCAGGTCGTGCCGGTCGCGCCCGCGCGTGCCGTGCCGGTCGGGTCGGGGTCTCCGTAGGCTGGCGGGGTGAGCATCGTGTCCCGCCGGGTGGTGTCGGCCGCCGCCCGCTCGGTACTCGTCGGCGGCCTGCTCGTCGGGGCCGGCAGGGTCGCGCGGGCCGCCCGCGGCGTTCCCCTGGCGGTCGGGGCGAGCGACGCCGTCCTGCGGGCCCGGGCCGCGAGCTCACCGCACTCCCGCGACGGCCGCTTCGGCAACACCGAGCCCGGCGTCCAGATCGCGCCGGGCGAGTTGCGCGGGCTACTGCTGCGGCTGCTCACCCGCGGGACGACCGGCACCCCGTCGGCGCCGGTCCCGATCGCGGCCGACGTCCAGCCCGTCACCGCGGGCGAGCTCGCGCTGACCTGGTACGGCCATTCGTCGGTGCTGCTGGAGATCGACGGCCGCCGGGTGCTGACCGACCCGGTGTGGAGCGAGCGGGTCTCGCCGTCGGAGCGGGTCGGGCCGCGGCGGCTGCACCCGGCGCCGGTCCCGCTGCAGGCGTTGCCTCAGGTCGACGCCGTCGTCGTCTCCCACGACCACTACGACCACCTCGACATGGCGACCGTGCGACGGCTCGGCCACGAGACGGCCGCCGTGTTCGTCGTCCCGGTCGGGATCGGGGCCCACCTGCGCCGCTGGGGGGTGCCCGACGACCGGATCCGCGAGCTGGACTGGAACGACGCCACCGAGGTCGCCGGGCTCACGATCACGTGCGCGGAGGCGCGTCACTTCTCCGGCAGGCTGTTCGCCCGCAACACGACCCAGTGGTCGTCGTGGGCGGTCGCGGGGCCGCGGCGGCGGGCCTACTTCGGCGGCGACACCGGGTACACCGCGGCATTCTCCGAGGCGGGCGCGCGGCTGGGACCGTTCGACGTCACCGTCCTGCCCGTCGGGGCCTACGACGTCGCGTGGCCCGACATCCACATGAACCCCGAGGAATCGGTGCGGGCGCATCGCGACCTGCGCGGCGGATTACTCGTGCCGGTGCACTGGGCGACGTTCAACCTCGCATTTCACGGGTGGTCCGAGCCGGTGACACGGCTGCGGGCCGCGGCCGAAACCGCGCGAATCCCACTGGTGGTACCGCGTCCCGGTCAACGCGTCGACCTGCTCACCCCGCCCGCATTGGACGACTGGTGGTCGGCGCTGGGGTGACGCCTTTCCGGCGGCTTCGGGCGACCATTCATCCGGATTACCCGACCGCGCTCGGTACGCTGCGCAGCGTTCGCCACGCACCGTGCGTGCACACCCGGCAACGCACCGGGTGAACTCGTCGGTAAACGGTCGCGCTCTGCACTCCTGTCTGCTGCGCGGACGCATGCAACAGATCTACCCGACTCCCGAGCACTCACAGTGAACGGGTGGACCCCATTCGACATTCCTCGACCCACTCCATTACGATTGGTCGACGAGGAAATCATGCACGTGCTCGACTCTCCGGCGGATACTGTCGTTCCGTTCGGGTTTCCGCCGTGCCCGCGCTCTTGTGAAGGGTAGCCAGTGGCGAAGCAGACGACGGTGACGCTGGTGGACGACATCGACGGCTCCGAAGCGGACGAGCAGGTCGAGTTCGCCCTCGACGGCAAGCACTACGAGATCGACCTGTCCGCGGCGAATGGGAAGCGATTGCGCGAGGCGCTCGACCCCTTCATTAACGCGGCCCGTCGTGCGCCCTCACGGCGGTCTGGCAGCAGCAACGCCGGCCCGCCGCGTGCGTCTTCGGACCGTGAACAGAACCAGGCCATTCGCGAATGGGCGGTCTCCCAGGGGATGAAGATCTCCGAGCGCGGCCGGATCCCCACGAATGTGCTCGAGGCGTACCGGCAGAGCCACTGAGGTTCCCCGGCCGGGGCCCGCGTTCGCGACAGCCCCGATGCCGCCGACCGGCCGGGACCGGCCCCGACACTTCTCCGCATTCCCGGAGCAATCCCCGCGACCCCCCTCGGGTCACTTCCCGTCGGACGGTCCCGTTCTCAGGCACGCCAGAGCTGCGTACCTGCGCGACTGATGACGATGCTCGGGACGACCGCCCGGGCCGACAACCGGGTGAGCCCGAGCACCATTTCCGAGACGTCGTCGACCGTCAACATCGACGACCGTTCCAGACGTCCCTCGAGATGTGCGGTCATGTCCGTGTCGACATATCCCGGCGCGACCGCGGTGGCGTTCACACCGTTGCGGGACTCCTCGAGGGAGAGCGTCTCGCAGAACGACACCAACCCGGCCTTCGACGCCCCGTACGCCGACAGGCCGGCCTCCGCGGCCACCCCGGTGATCGACGAGAGCGCGACGACGCGACTGCCGTGGCGGGGGTTGGCCGCGGCCGTCTCGCGCAGCAGCGGCAGGAGCTCACGGACCAGCAGCACGGGCGCCCGCAGGTTGACCCCGATCTGCAGGTCGAACGCCTTCGTGCGCATCGCCGCCACGGGCTCCTCGGCACCGAGACCGGCGGCCAGCACGAGCACGTCGAGGCGGCCGAACCGGTCGGTGTGCTCGGCCGCGAGCCGGACGAGCGCGTCCTCGTCGGCCATGTTGGCGGCGACCCCGTGCACCTCGGCACCGGTCTCGCCCGCGATCTTCTCGCAGGCGGCGGTGACGCCGGCCTCCTGCCGGGCCGCGACCGTCACCGAGAAGCCCTCACCGGCGAGCCTGCGGGCGATGTCGCCCCCGATGCCCCGTGAACCCCCGGTGACGAGTGCGACCCTGCGCCCGTTGTCTCGATCGATCATCCCGTCACTGTGCCGTACGGGGTCCGCGCACGGTCGGTGACACCTGCCACGGCCGGGCCACGTCGGCCCGGGGCCGGCCCCTCGGGTCCGGTCGGTCCCCGGCGGCGCGGGCCGCCGCGTCCCGGGGCCGGCATCGGGTCTGAGCCCGGCCGCTCAGCGGCGGCGGTGGGCGCGCGCGTAGCGCGCCCTGGCGAGGACCGCGGCGGCGGCCAACGGCACCGCCGCCGTCAGCGCGACGCCGAAGAGCGTCGGGTAGTCGCCCGCGTCGGCGAGCGGCGCGGCCAGCGCCGTCCCGACCGAGCTGCCGAGGAACAGCACCGCCGCGAACAGCGACACCGCCGCGGCCCGGGCCCGGGGCACGACCTCGGTCGCCCAGGTCTGCAGCGTTGTGTGCAGGAATGCCCAGGCGACGCCCAGCAGCAGACCCGAGGCGAGGATCGTCGCGACACCGACCGACACCGCGGGCGGCACCCACGCGACGGCGAGCACACCGCCCCCGACCGCGGCCAGCACGACGGGCGAGACCCGTCCGACGAGCCGGCGCACGAGCCGCGACGTCAGCAGCGCCGCGATCCCGTACGCCGCGGCGACCAGCCCCGCGACGCCCGGCGACCAGCCGAGCCCCTGCACCGCCGGGGCGAGGAACGTCAGCGTCCCGAGCGCGACGGCACCCTCGACGAACGCCAGGCCGAGCACCACCCATGCCCACCCGCTGCGGGCGACGAGCCCCAGCGGAGCCAGTAGTGCGCCCGGTGGCGCGCGCTCCGGCTCGGGCAGCCGCCGCAACGCCACCCACAGCACTGCGGCCGCGACGCCCGTCAGGCCGAACACCGCACGCCATCCGACCAGCTCGGCGACGACGCCCGCGCCGACCGTCGCCGCCGCGGTCCCGAGCGAGGACGCGGCCAGCAGGTCCGACAGCGGCCGCTGGCGCACCGCGACCGGCCAGGTGTCGCCGACGTAGACCAGGGTGGTCGGGATCAGTGCGGCCACCATCGCGCCGGCCACGACGCGCGATACCGCGAGCACGGCGAGCGTCGGGGCGACGACGGACACCACCGCGGCGAGCGCGGTTCCCGCGAGCGCGACGCGCATCACCCGGACCCGGCCCAGCCGGTCGCTGAGCAGCCCCCACAGGGGCTGCATGAGCCCGTAGGCGAGGTAGTAGCCGCTGGCCACGGCCGCGACCGCGGCGAGCGACACTCCCAGGTCACGGCCGATCTCGATCAGCAGCGGCGCGAGCGCGAACCGGTCGAACGTGCTGGTCAGGGCCGCGGCCTGGAGCAGGCGGACCCGGGCGGGCGCGTCGTCGGGGAGGTCCGGGCGGGCAGGCACACCGGACGTCGCGGACACTTGCCAACCCTAACCACCCGCGGCCGGGCAGCGCCTAGGGTGACCGGGTGCCCGATCTCGATCCCGACGAGTTCCGCCGCCTCGGCCACGCGTTCGTCGACTGGGTGGCCGACCACCGCGCCCGCATCACCGACCACGACGTCCAGCCCGCGGTCGAACCGGGCTCGGTGCGCCGCCTGCTGACCGACGGTGCCCTCGCGGGCGGGCTGCCGGAGACGCCGCAGCCGCTGGAGGAGCTGCTCCGCACCGTCGACGAGGTCGTCGTGCCGGCGAGCACGCTGTGGCAGCACCCCGGGTTCTTCGGCTACTTCCCCGCCAACGCCTCGCTCGCCTCGCTGCTGGGCGAGCTGCTCTCCGGCGGGCTGGGTGCGCAGGGGATGCTCTGGTCGACCTCGCCGGCCGCGACCGAGGTCGAGCAGGTGCTGCTCGACGGGTTCGCCCGCGCCCTCGGCATCGGCGAGGCGTTCACGTTCGACGGCGGGGGCGGCGGCTCGATCCAGGACTCGGCGTCGTCGGCCGCGCTCGTCGCGCTGCTCGCCGCGCTGGAACGGGCCGGCGGCGGAGCATGGCGGGAGTCGGGCACCGACGGCCGCGAGCGGGTCTACGTCACCGCGGAGACGCACTCATCGCTGGCCAAGGCCGTGCGCGTCGCGGGCCTGGGGGCGCGGGCGCTGCGCGTCGTCGAGCCGGTACCGGGCACCGTCTCGATGTCGCCCGACGCGCTCGCCGCCGCCGTCGCCGCGGACGTGGCCGCCGGGCTGCGGCCGGTCATGGTGTGCGCGACCGTCGGCACCACCGGCACGGGGGCGGTCGACCCGGTGCGTGCCGTCGCCGCCGTCGCCGCGGCCCACGACGTCTGGGTGCACGTCGACGCCGCCTGGGCCGGCGTGGCCGGGCTCTGCCCCGAGCTGCGGCACGTGCTCGACGGCTGCGAGCTCGCCGACTCCTTCTGCACCGATGCCCACAAGTGGCTGCTCACCGCGTTCGACGCCTCCTTGCTGTGGGTCCGCGACGCGACGGCCCTGCCGCGGGCGCTCTCGATCACCCCGGAGTACCTGCGCAACGCGGCCAGCGAGTCCGGCGCGGTCGTGGACTACCGGGACTGGCAGGTCCCGCTGGGCAGGCGGTTCCGGGCGCTGAAGCTGTGGGCCGTCGTGCACGGGCTCGGCCTCGACGGGCTGCGGGCGCACCTGCGCGGGCACGTGGCGATGGCCGTCGACCTCGCCGCGAAGGTGCGCGCCGAGCCGGGCCTGGTGCTCGCGGCGCCACCGTCGCTCGCGTTGGTGTGCCTGCGCGCCGACACCGGCCGGGGCCCGGAGGCCGACGACGCCGCGACGCGGACGCTGGTCGAGCGGGTGAACGCGTCGGGGTCGGCGTTCGTGACCCACACGGTCGTCGACGGTCGGTACGTGATGCGGATCGCGATCGGCGCGGTCACGACGCAGCCCGAGCACGTCGCGGCCCTGTGGCAGCGAATCCGCGCCGACAGCGCCGCGCTGCGGAGGGAGCCCGTGCAACCGACAGCATGAGGTGAGGCTAACTTTGGTCCGGAAAGGGACGAATCGTCCACGCCGACCGAAGGAGACCCATGGCCCGCTCCCCTGCCCGGCTGCTCACCCTCGCCGTCGCAGCCGTCCTCGCGACGACCCTCGCCGCGTGCTCGAGCAGCGAACGCCCCAGCACCGCGGAGCCGGCGCCCGCACCCGCGGGCACCGCGACGTTCCCGGTGACGGTGACGCACGCCTTCGGCGAGACGACGGTCCCGGCCGAGCCGACCCGCGTCGTCACCGTCGGGTTCAACGACGCCGACTTCGCCCTCGCGGTCGGCGTCGTGCCGGTCGGCGTGCGCGACTTCATCGGCGAGTACGACGAGACGCGCCGCCCCTGGGCCCAGGCCGCACTCGGCGGCGCCACCCCGCCGCTGGTCGGCGGCAACGAGGTCGACGTCGAGCGCGTCGCCGCGCTGCGTCCCGACCTGATCCTGGGCATCTACTCGTTCATGGACAGGGCCACCTACGACGCCCTGTCGAAGATCGCGCCGACGGTCGCGCAGCCCGACGCCGCGAACGCCGCGATGGGCTGGCAGGACCAGACCAGGCTGACCGGCAAGGTGCTCGGCCGCAGCGCCCAGGCCGATCGTGTCGTCGCCGACGCCGAGGCACGGTTCGCGAAGGCCCGCGAGGAGCACCCCGAGTTCGCGGGCAAGAACCTGCGGATCGGCTTCGTCGTCGACGGCCAGATCTACTCGCTCGGGAACGACGACCTGCGCACCCAGCTCTTCCAGGGCCTCGGCCTGCGGCTGCCGGCCACGACCGAGACCCTGAGCGCCGAGCGCATCGGCGAGCTGGACTCCGACGCCGTCGTCGTGTTCGGCCAGACGCAGGAGGACCTCGCCGACGACCGGGCGTTCCAGAGCCTGGACGCGGTCAAGGCCGGCCGTGTCGTCTACCTGGGCGGGTACGGCACCGAGGTCGCCGGGGCGCTGGGCTTCGGCAGCCCGCTGAGCCTCCCGACGGCCCTCGACGCCGTCGTCCCGCAGCTCTCGCAGGCCTACCGGGCCTGATCCGCCTCCCGCGGGTGGGCGGTCAGGTACTCGCCCATCCGCGGGAAGTAGTCCACGGCGTCGAGCTCGCGGCCGTCGTCGAGCCGGACCCGGTGGATCAGGACGCCGGGGTTGCGGCCGCGACGCGCGTCGGCACCCGCGGCGACGACGACACCGGTCCCGCGCCGGATGACGATGCGGCCCGGGGTGCCGCCGATGGCGTCGTCGGTCAGCGACGCCGCGAGCACCCGGATCCGCTCCGTGCCGCGGTAGCAGTACGCGTTGGGGTAGGGGTCGACCTGGGCGCGCACGAGGTTGAACACGTCGCGCGGCGGCCAGGTCCAGTCGATGCGGTTCTCCTCGTCGCTACGCCGGTGGAAGTACGACGCGGCCCGGCGGTCCTGCGGCGCGAAGTCGCGCCGGCCCGACGCGATCAGGTCGAGCGCGTCGACGGTGATGGGCCCGAACATCGCGAGCGTGCGGTCGAAGAGGTCGACGACCGTGTCGTCGTCGGTGACGGGCGTCGAGCGCTGCAGGACGATGTCGCCGGCGTCGAAGTCCGCGTCCATCATGTGCGCGGTGACCCCGACCTCGGGCTCGTCGTTGATCAGCGCCCAGTTCAGCGGGGCGAACCCCGCGTACGCCGGCAGCAGCGCGTCGTGCACGTTGAGCGTGCCCAGCCGCGGGATCGAGTAGACCTCCGGCGGCAGCCAGGTGCGCCAGTTGGAGACGACCATGATGTCGGCCTCGGCGGCGGCGATCGCGGTCCTGACCTCCTCGTCGTGCGCGCGGTTGCGCACCAGCACGGGGATGGCGCGGTCGGCGGCGAGCTCGGCGACGGACTCGTTGAAAATCTTCTCGTAGGCCGAGTCGCCGTCGGGGTGGGTGACGATCAGCGGAACCTCGTGGCCCGCCTCCAGCACCGCCTCGATCGTGCGCCGCCCCCACGTCATGTAGCCGAAGGCCACCACCCGCATGCCGAGTCTCCTCACCTCATCTAAGGGAAGGCTAACTAAAGCAGCACCGACGGGCAGAGGCCCATTGGGGTGAGCCGTCCCGCTCCGCGAGGCGGGCCGGGCCCTGGTCGTCGGCCGCGGATCAGGCGTCGAGCAGCGTGCGCGCGAGGTCCTGCCACTGGCCCACGAGCGGGTCGGCGGCCGGGTCGCGGCGGTCGAACGTGTAGGTCATCGCCGCGCCACGCATGCTCGTGAGCAACAGGTCGCGCACCTGCCGGAACCGCGGGTGCGACGCGTACGGCTCGCCCATCATGCGCGCCACCGACGCCCGGATCACCGCACCCAGCCTGCGCTCCTCGGGCAGCAGGGCGTCGGCGATCCCGGGGTTCGACCGCGCGGCCGTCCACAGCTCGAGGGCGGCCCAGAAGTGCGCCTCGTGGTAGGACTCCCACAGCGCCAGCACGACACGGTCGATCCGCTCCGCGCCCTGCGCGCCTGCCTCGACCAGGGCGAGCACCCGCTCCTCGGTGTCGCGCACCCGCTGCGCCGCGATGTGCTGCGCCGCGGCCACGAGCAGCAGGTCGCGCGACGGGAAGTGGTGCAGCAGGCCGCCGCGCGAGACGTCGGCGTCGGCCTGGATCGCCAACGTCGTCGCGCCCGAGTACCCCTCGGCGACCAGGCAGGCGACCGCCGCGTCGAGGATGCGCGCCCGGCTGTCCTCCGAGCGCTGCGCCCGCGTGCGCGGCGGGGCCGGAACGGGAGACGTCACAGGCCCAGCGACCGCCCGATGACTTCCTTCATGATCTCGGTCGTGCCGCCGTAGATCCGGGTGATCCGGGCGTCGGCGAAGGCCCGCGAGATCGGGTACTCGGCCATGTAGCCGTACCCGCCGTGCAGCTGCAGACATTTGTCGACGACGCGCCCCTGCAGCTCGGTGCACCAGTACTTGGCCTTGCTCGCGTCGGCCGCGGTCAGCTCGCCCGCGTCGAGCGCCCGCACGCACGCGTCGACGTAGTGCTGGGCGATGTCGATCTCGGTGTCGAGCTCGGCGAGCACGAACCGCGAGTTCTGGAACGACCCGATGGGCTGGCCGAACGCCTTGCGCTCCTTGACGTAGTCCAACGTCAGGTTCAGGGCGTAGCGGGCCGCGGCGACCGCCGCGTAGCCGATCGAGAGCCGCTCCTGGGGCAGGTTGGAGACCAGCTGCGTGAAGCCCTCGCCCTCGGTCTCGCCCAGCAGGTTCGCCACCGGCACCCGCACGTCGGTGAACGACAGCTCGGCGGTGTCCTGCGCGTGCTGGCCGAGCTTGTCCAGGTTGCGCCCGCGCTCGAAGCCCGCCATCCCGCGCTCGATCACGAGCAGCGACATGCCCTTGTGCCGCTGCGTCGGATCGGTCTTCACCGCCGTGATCACCAGGTCGGCGTTGATCCCGTTGGTGATGAACGTCTTCGCCCCGTTGACGACGTAGTGGTCGCCGTCGCGGACGGCCGTCGTCGTCATCGACGCGAGGTCCGAGCCGATGCCGGGCTCGGTCATCGCGATGGCCGTGATCAGCTCGCCCGACGCGATGCCGGGCAGCCAGCGCGCCCGCTGCTCGTCGTTGCAGTAGGCCATGAAGTAGGGCAGGCAGATGTCGTTGTGCAACGACAGGCCCAGCCCGGCCGCGGCCGCCCCGCACGCCATGAGCTCCTCGTCCATGACGGCGTTGAACCGGAAGTCGCGCACCCCGCCGCCGCCGTACTCCTCCGGGATCTCGATCCCCAGGAAGCCGGACCGCCCGGCGGTCGCGAACAGCTCCCGCGGCACGATCCCGGCCTGCTCCCACTCGTCGTGGTGCGGCACGATCTCGGCCTCGACGAACTTGCGGAACGAGGCGCGGAACGCCTCGTGGTCCTCCTCGAACAGGGTGCGCTTCACCGGTTCGGTCCCCTTCCTAGCGCGGGGCCATCCGGATGGCCCCGTCGAGCCGGATGACCTCGCCGTTGAGCATCGGGTTGGCGACGATGTGCGCGGCCAGCGCACCGTACTCGGCCGGGTCGCCCAGCCGCGACGGGTGCGGGACCTGCGCGCCCAGCGACGTCCTGGCCTCCTCGGGCAGCGACGCGAGCAGCGGGGTGTCGAACAGCCCGGGTGCGATCGTGACGACGCGGATCATCGCCGACGCCAGGTCGCGCGCGATCGGCAGCGTCATGCCGACGACCCCGCCCTTCGACGCCGAGTACGCCGCCTGCCCGATCTGCCCGTCGAACGCCGCGACCGACGCCGTGTTGATGATGACGCCGCGCTCCCCGTCGACCGGGTCGGCCTGCGTCATCCGCTCGGCGGCCAGCCTGATGACGTTGAACGTGCCGATCAGGTTGATCTCGACGACCCGGCTGAACAGGTCGAGCGGGAACGGGCCGCTCTTGCCCACGGTCTTGGCCGCCGGGCCGATGCCCGCACAGTTCACCGCGACGCGCAGCGTGCCCAGCTCGGCCGCGACGTCCAGGGCCGCCGCGACCGCGGCCTCGTCACGCACGTCGGCCGGCGCGAACCGGGCGTCGTCGCCGAGCTTTCCCGCGACCTCCTCGCCCGCCGAACCCGGGAGGTCGAGGAGCACGACCTTCGCGCCGGCGGCGAGCAGCGTCTCGGCCGTGGCGAGGCCGAGACCGGACGCACCGCCGGTGACGAGTGCGACGTTGCCGTTGATGTCCATGGTGGACGGGACCTCCCGGGTCGAACTGTGGCGTCTATGGCAGTGGTGGTACGGGCGGGGCGGTACGGGCGGGGCGCAGGCTCAGAGCAGCTCGACGATGGTCGCGTTGGCCTGGCCGCCACCCTCGCACATGGTCTGCAGCCCGTAGCGGATTCCGTTGTCCCGCATGTGGTGGACCATCGTCGTCATGATCCGGGCACCCGAGGCGCCGAGCGGGTGGCCCAGCGCGATGGCACCGCCGTTGGGGTTGAGCGTCTTGGGGTCGGCGCCGATGTCGGCGAGCCACGCCAGCGGCACCGACGCGAAGGCCTCGTTGACCTCGAACACGCCGATCTGGTCCATCGACAGGCCCGAGCGGGAGAGGGCCTTCTCCGTCGCGGGCATCGGCGCCGTCAGCATGATCACCGGGTCGGCCGCGGCGAGCACCGCGGTGTGGATCCGCGCGATCGGCGTCAGGCCCAGCTCGGCCGCCTTCTCCGACGTCGTCATCAGCAGCGCCGCGGAACCGTCGGAGATCTGCGAGGCGTTGCCCGCGGTGACGACGCCGTCCTCCCGGAACACCGTCTTGAGCGCACCGAGCGTCTCGAGCGTGCCACCGCGGCGGATGCCCTCGTCGGCGGAGACGACGGTGCCGTCGGGTGTGGTGACGGGCGCGATCTGGCCCTCGAAGCGGCCCTCGTCCTGCGCGTGCGCAGCCTTCTCGTGGCTGGCCAGCGAGAACTCGTCGACCTGGGTACGGGAGAAGCCCCACCGCTCGGCGATCATCTCGGCGCCGATGCCCTGGTCGGGGGTGACGCCGCCGTAGCGGGCGTCGAAGTCGGTGCCGAAGGGGCGGGCGCCGTTCGAGGCGGAGCCCATCGGCACCCGGGTCATCGACTCGACCCCGCCGGCCACGACGACGTCGTACTGGCCGGCGATCAGCCCGGCCGCGGCGAAGTGGATCGACTGCTGGCTCGACCCGCACTGCCGGTCGACCGTCACGCCGGGGACGGTCTCCGGCCAGCCCGCCGACAGCACCGCCGTGCGGCCGATGTCGAAGGTCTGCTCGCCGGACTGGGACACACAACCCCAGATCACGTCGTCGACCACGGCCGGGTCGACGCCGCTGCGCTCGGCGAGGCTGCGCAGGACGTGCGCCGAGAGGTCGGCGGGGTGCACGCCCGCGAGCCCTCCCTTGCGCCGCCCGACCGGGGTCCGCACCGCCTCGACGATCACCGCATCGCGCACGTCCGCCTCCTGCTCCTGTCGGCTGCCCGAGTCGACCGATCGGGCCGGGCGGTGCGTCGGCCGCGCCGCCGTGCCCCGACGCTAGCAGCCGAACAGTCAGCGCTGACTGTGACGGCGCTGACTGTGACGGCGCCGACTGTGACGGCGCCGACTCTTCGCGCACCTGCCCGGCCCCACGCCGCCCGGCCACCCGCAACCTCACCGCTCCCCTGCCGGGGTTCAGCAGCAGTGAGTGAGGTTGCGCGCAGGAGCCCGGGCGCAACCTCACGGTCGGCCGAGACGCCCGGCAGGACCGTGAGGTTGCGCGCTGCAGCCCGGCCGCAACCTCACGGTCGGCCGGGCGGCGCAGAAGAGCAGTGCGGTTGCGCGCGAGGGCCTGGGGCCGGCGGCCGGGCGGCCCGGTGTCAGGGCGCGACCGTCGTCTCCGCGAGCTGCTCGAGCAGCGGGACCGAGGCGGCGAGGGTCACCAGGCCCGCGTCGTCGAGTCCCGCGATCCGACGGGCCAGCAGCCCCGTCCCGCGGTGGCGCAACCGCCCCAGCAGGGCGCTGCCGCCCGCGGACAGGCTGACCCGGGTGGCGCGCTGGTCGTCGGGGTCGGGGTCGCGACGGACGAGGTCCAGCTCGCCGAGGCAGTCGACGAGCCGGGTCATCGTCGGCGGGCTGATCCCGATGCGCTCGGCGAGCGCACCGACCCGGAGCGGGCCTGCCGTCTCCAGGATCGACAGCGTCGCGATCCGGGTCGGGGTCAGGCCCGCCTCGTCGTCGGGGGCACGCAGGGCGTGGGTGAGCCGGCTCAGCGCGATGCGCAGCCTGCCCGCGAGCTCGGCGACGTCGTCGGAGACCCCGACGACGTCGGCGCCCGCGGCGACCGGCGTCATTGCCGGTGCGGTGGCCACGACGTGCCTCAGCCCGCGGTGGCCGGCGTGGCGCCGAGCCGCAGGTCGAGGTGGGCGGGACCGTCACCGGCGAGGTCGACGCGCTGGGCCGTCGGACCGCCGAAGGACGCGGTCACGGTGTAGCTGCCCGGGTGCAGTCCCTCCACGCAGTACTCGCCCTGGGGGCCGCTCACGGTCGCGGCCACCACGTCACCGTGCGCGTCGGTCAGTGTGACCGTCGCGCCGGGCAGCGGCGTGCCGTTCGGGCCGGTGACGACGCCGCCTAGCCGGGTCAGCGCGTCGGCCAGCTCGAGCTCGACGACCGCGGGGGCGCCGAGTCCGACCCGGACCGTCGCAGCACGGGGACGGCGGCCGGGCAGGCTCGCGGTCAGCGTGGTCTCCCCCGACGGCAGGCCGGCGAGGGCGAACGACCCGTCGGGGGCGGTCTCGGCCCGCCCGACGACGCGGCCCGCCGCGTCCGTGGCCAGCACCGTCGCCGCCAACCCGGCGAGCACGGGACGCACGACGCCCTGGACGGCTCCCCCGCCCTGCAGGCTGAAGTCACGCTCGACGCCGGTGCCGTTGAGCGTCACCGCGGCGGCGTCGGCCTGGAAGCCGGGGGCCGTCGCGACGACGGTGTAGGTGCCGGGGGCCAGCCCGCGTAGCGAGTAGCTGCCGTCGGGTCCCACGAGCGCGCGGCCGACCTGGCTGCCGTCGCCCGCCGTCACGACGACGACGCCGTCGTCGATCTCGGTGCCGTAGGCCGCCAGCACCCGGCCGACGACCTCCCCGGCCGGGACGGGTCCCCGCGAGCGGGGTTGCGACTCGTCGACGAGCTCGCTGAGCCCGCCGGCCTCGCCCGCGACCGCGGCCAGCTCCGCGCCCACCGTCTCGCGCGGCGCGTCCTGCGAGTGCCGGGCCTCGGCCACCGGGCGCCTGCCGGTGAGGAACGACGCCACCGCGGCGACGAGGCAGGCGATGACCGCGAACAGGAACGCGGCCGCGAGGCCGTCGGAGAACGGCTGCGAGATGAGGTTCGGGAAGAAGCTGCGCCCGGTCAGGAACGACGCCTGGTCGGCCGGGATCTGGCCGAGGACGCCGCCGAGCAGCTGCTGGATCGGGTTGTAGCCGAGGAACGCGGCGAACAGCACGCCGACGGGCGGCAGGTCGGCGATCCGGGACGCGTCGGCCGCCGGGACGCCGTGCTGGAGCAGCCCCGACTCCATGACCCCGGGCAGGTTCGTCGCCAGGCCCGCGATCATCAGGCTGAAGAACAGCCCGATGGACAGCACCATCGCGGAGTTCTGGAACGTGGCGGTCATCCCGGCGCCGGCGCCGCGGGACCCCGCGGGCAGGCTGTTCATGATCTCGGCCCGGTTGGGCGAGGCGAACAGTCCCATGCCGATGCCGTTGACCAGCAGCAGCGCCGCGAAGGCCCAGTAGTCGAAGTCGACGGGCAGCATCTCCAGCAGCAGGAACGTCGCGGCCGAGACGACCATGCCGCCGCTGGTGAACCACCGGGTGCCGAGGCGGTCGGACAGGACGCCCGACAGCGGCGCGGCGACGAGGAAGCCGATCGTCAGCGGCAGCATGTAGATGCCCGCCCACAGCGGCGTCTGCTCGAAGCTGTAGCCGTGCTGGGGCAGCCAGATGCCCTGCAGCCAGATGATCAGCATGAACTGCAGGCCGCCGCGGCCGAGCGAGGCGAGGAGGTTCGCGATGTTGCCGAGGGTGAACGGACGGTTCCGGAACAGCGACAGCTCGAACAGGGGCACCGCGACCTTCGTCTCGATGACCCCGAACGCGATCAGCACGACGACGCCGCCGATGACGCAGGACAGCACGAGCGGGCTGGTCCAGCCCATCGTGTGGCCGCCGTAGGGCTGGATGCCGTAGGTGATGCCGACGAGGACGGCGATGAGGCCGACCGCGAACGTCGCGTTGCCCCACCAGTCCATCTTGGCGCGCTTGCGGATGCCGGTGTCGCGCAGCTTGATGTAGGCCCAGATCGTGCCGAACACGCCGAACGGCACGGACACCAGGAAGACGAGGTGCCAGTTCACCGGGCCGAGCAGGCCGCCGATGACCAGGCCGAGGAACGAGCCTGCGATCGCGGCGACGCCGCTGATGCCCAGCGCCATGCCGCGCTGGCGGACGGGGAACGCGTCGGTGAGGATCGCGCTCGAGTTCGCCATCAGGAACGCGCCGCCGACACCCTGGACGACACGCCAGACGATCAGCCAGATCGCCGCGGCGTCACCGTGCTGCCACGTGATCGCGAGGAAGATCGAGGAGACCGTGAAGACGGCGAAGCCGAGGTTGTACATCTTGGCCCGGCCGTACATGTCCCCGAGCCGGCCGAACCCGACGACCAGTACCGCGGTGACGACCAGGAAGCCCATGATCATCCACAGCAGGTAGCTGGTGTTGCCGGGTCCGAGGGGGTCGATCCCGATCCCTCGGAAGATGTCGGGGAGCGCGATGAGGACGATCGAGGAGTTGATCGTCGCCATGAGCAGGCCGAGCGTCGTGTTCGAGAGCGCTATCCACTTGTAGCGCGGATCGGGCTCGGCCTCCCCGGCGATCGGGTCCGCCTCCCGCACCGTCGACTGTGCAGGCGCCACGTGCACCACCGTTCCTACGTCAATCGTCGTGAAATTTAGTTGCTTTACACTAAGAGAAATTGCATCAGCGCACGATGCGATTCGTCCGCTTCGGCCGGTGGCCCCCCTCACAGATGGCGCGCGGTCCAGGTAGCGGTCATGGTCGACGGTCGCCGCGACGGTTCTGTCGGGGGCCGTCGCTACCGTCCCGGGGCATGGAGCGAACCGAGACCCCACCGGTGATGGAGCGCATCACCGCGGCCGTCGAGCGGTCCCGCCGGGGCGACGTCGAGGCGGCCGCCGCGGAGTTCGACGCGCTGTGGGCCGAGCTCGCCGACCCGGCCGGGGACCCGTTCCACCGGTGCGTGCTCGCGCACTACGCGGCCGACGTGCAGCCCGACCCGCACGCGGAGCTGATGTGGGACCGGCGGGCGCTCGCCGCGGCGGCGGAGGCGACCGACGCGAGCGCACAGGCCCACCATCCGTCGCTGCGTATCGCGGGGTTCTACCCGTCGCTGCACCTCAACCTGGCCGACGTGCTGCGCCGCCTCGGCGACGCGGCCGGGGCCCGCGACCACGTCGCGGCCGCCCGGGCGCGGATGGGCGATCTGCCCGACGACGAGGCGACCGCCGGCTACGCCGAGACCATCCGCACCGCGCTCGACCGCGTGGAGCGCGACCTCGACGCGGCGGGCTGAGCCGGGGCCGGCCCGCGGCCGGCGGGAGCACCTCGGCGGACGCACCGCGGCGGGCCGGGTCCGGCCGCCCGCGGCGGCCGGTGCCGGAACGGACGACGCGGATCGGAACGCCGGTCAGAACCAGGCGTCCCGCATCTCCACCGTCGTCCGGTCGGCGCTCGCGAGCAGGTCGAGCCACGGCCCGGTGCGGGGCAGCTCGTGGCGCAGGAAGAAGCGGGCCGCGGCCCGCTTGCCCTGCGCGAGGTCGTCGGTCCGGTCGCCGACGGCCAGCAGCTGCTCCAGCCACAGCCAGCCGACGACGACGTGCCCGACCGCCTCGAGGTAGACCGACGCGTTCGCCAGCGTCACCTCGAGGTCGCCGACCGCCCACAGCGTCGCGGTCACCGCCACGATCCGGGCGACCGCCGCGTCGAGGGCTCCGGCGAACTCGGCGGCGAGACCGTCGGCCCGGGCGGCCCGGCCGGTCGTGGCCGCGATCGTCTCGGCGAGCAGGGCCAGGCCTGCCCCGCCCTGCATGACGGCCTTGCGCCCCAGCAGGTCGATCGCCTGGATCCCGTGCGTGCCCTCGTGGATGGCGTTGAGCCGGTTGTCGCGGTAGAGCTGCTCGACGTCGTACTCGCGGGTGTAGCCGTAGCCGCCGTGCACCTGGATGGCGAGGTCGTTGGCGGCGAGGCACCACTGCGCCGGCCAGCTCTTGGCGACCGGGGTGAGCATCTCGAGCAGCAGGTGGGCACGCTCGCGGTCGGCGGGGTCGTCGGCGGTCTGCTCCTCGTCGAGCAGCCGCGCGCAGTAGAGCACCAGCGCGAGGGCGCCCTCGACGTAGCTCTTCGACGCGAGCAGCATCCGCTTCACGTCGGCATGGGCGATGATCGGGACCTGCGGTGCGGCGGGGTCCTTCGCCGCGACCGGCCGGCCCTGCGGCCGCGAGCGGGCGTAGTCGAGGGCGTGCAGGTAGCCGGCGTAGCCGAGCGCCGTCGCGCCCGCGCCGACGCCGACCCGCGCCTCGTTCATCATGTGGAACATCTGCGCGAGCCCGCGGTTCTGCTCGCCGACCAGGTACCCGACGGCACCCGCTCGCCCGCCCGGGGTGTGCCGGCCCTCGCCGAAGTTCAGCAGCGTGTTGACCGTCCCGCGGTAGCCCATCTTGTGGTTCAACCCGGCGAGGACGACGTCGTTGCGCTCGCCGATCGACCCGTCGGGCGCGACGAGGAAGCGCGGCACGACGAACAGCGAGATGCCCTTGACGCCGGGGGGCGAACCGGGGACGCGGGCGAGCACGAGGTGGACGATGTTCTCCGACAGCTCGTGGTCGCCCCCGGAGATCCACATCTTGGTACCGGTGAGCCGGTAGGTCCCGTCGGGCTGCGGCTCGGCGCGGGTCGTCACGTCGGAGAGCGACGACCCGGCCTGCGGCTCGGACAGGCACATCGTGCCCATGAAGCGGCCCTCGACGATCGGCCGCACCCACGTGTCGATCTGCTCGGGGGACCCGTGGGCGAGCAGCAGGTTCGCGTTCGCAACCGACAGGAACGGGTATGCGGCGGTGCCGACGTTCGCCGCGTGCAGCCACAGGAAGCACGCCTGGGCGACGGTGTGCGGCAGCTGCATCCCACCGACGGCCTCGTCCATCGTCGCCCCGATCATGCCGGTGTCGGCGAGCACCCGCAGCGCCGCGCCGACCTCGTCGGGCAGGTGGACGCGTTCGCCGTCGAACTCGGGCTCGCGGCTGTCGGAGATCTTGCGGTGCGGGGCGAAGTGCTCGGTCGCGACGTCGTGGGCGAGGTCGAGGACCGCCGCGAAGGTGTCGCGGTCGTGGGCGGCGAACCGCGGCCGCGCGGTCAGCTTCTCGACCTGCAGCCAGTCGTGGAGCAGGAAGTCGAGGTCCGGACGCGAGAGCAGCAGCGAGGGCACGCCCACACCGTGCCACCCCGGGGCCGCGGATCACCAGCGGCCGCTCGCGGTCACCAGGTGTCGACGTTGGGGCGGCGCTCGCCCATGTCGGCCGGGTGGTAGGACCGGAAGCCCTCGACGATCCAGCGGCGCGTCTCGACCGGGTCGATGACGTCGTCGATCTCGAAGACGCTCGCGGTGTTGGTGGCCTTGCCCTGCTCGTACATCTCGGCGACGAGCTTGCGGTACAGGGCGTCGCGCTCGGCGGGGTCCTCGACGGCCGCCAGCTCCTTGCGGAAGCCGAGCCGGACCGCGCCCTCCAGGCCCATCCCGCCGAACTCACCGGTCGGCCAGGCCACGCAGAACGCGGGCGACTTCGTCGAGCCGCCGCCCATCGACTGCCCGCCGAGCCCGTAGCACTTGCGCAGCACGACCATGCCGATCGGCACGTCGACGTTGGCACCGACGACGAACATCCGCCCGAAGTGCCGCACGGTCGCGGTGCGCTCGGACTCCGGCCCGACCATGAACCCCGGCGTGTCGACGAGCGAGACGATGGGCAGCCCGAACGCGTCGCAGAGCTGCATGAACCGCGCCGCCTTGTCGGCGCCGTCGCGGTCGATGGCGCCACCGAGGTGGGTCGGGTCGTTGGCGATCAGGCCCATCGGCCGGCCCTCGACGCGCACGAGCGCGGTGACCATGCCGGCCGCGAACCCGCGGCGCAGCTCCAGCACGGACCCGACGTCGGCGAGCCCGTCGACGACGGCGCGCACGTCGTACACCCGGACCCGGTTCTCGGGGACGGCGTGCCGCAGCAGGCGCTGGTCGGGGGCCTCCCACCGGGCTCGCGGTCCCTGGAAGTACGACAGGTACCGGCGCGCGACGTCGACGGCCTCCGCCTCGTCGGCGACGAGCACGTCGACGACGCCGTTGGGCACCTGGTCGCGCATCGGGCCGATCTCGCCCGGCGCGACGACGCCCAGGCCGCCGCCCTCGATCATCGCGGGCCCGCCCATGCCGAGGTTGGCGTCCTCGGTGGCGATGATGACGTCGCAGCAGCCGGCGAGCGCGGCGTTGCCCGCGAAGCAGTACCCGGCGACGATCCCGACGAGCGGCACCCGTCCCGAGAGCCTGCCGAACAGGTGGAAGGCGGGGACGTCGAGCATGGAGACCCAGCTGCCGTCGGTGTCGCCGGGGCGGCCGCCGCCGCCCTCGCAGAACACGACGACCGGCAGCATCCGCTTCTCGGCCAGCTCGAACAGCCGGTCCTTCTTCTTGTGGTTGTGCGCGCCCTGGGTGCCGGCGAGGACGGTGTAGTCGTAGGACATCACGACGACCTGGTGCCCGCCGACGTCGGCGGTGCCCGCCACCATGCCGTCGGCCGGCGTGCGCTCGACGAGGTCGTCGACGCTGCGCCGGCGACGCTGGGCCGCGATCGCGAGCGCCCCGTACTCGACGAAGGTGCCGTCGTCGACGAGGTCGTCGAGGTTCTCCCGCGCGGTGCGCCTGCCCGCGCGCCTGCGCCGCTCGACGGCGTCGGGACGGGCGGCGTCGAGCCCGACCGCACGCCTGCGCAGGACCTGGTCGAGGTCGTCGCGGACGTGGTCGATGTCGATCTCGTCGGTCGCGGCCGTGTCGGCACCGGCGCCGGCGCGCTCCTCGAGGTGCACGACGGCGGCGCCTGCGGCCGGGGTGTCGCCGACCGTGACGTCGACGCGGCGCACGACGCCCGGGGCGGGAGCGAGCACCGGGTGCTCCATCTTCATCGCCTCGAGGACCAGCAGCACCGCGCCGGCCGCGACCTCGTCGCCCTCCCCCGCCTCGACCGCGACCACGGTGCCGGTGGTCGGCGCGGCGACGGCCAGGGTGCCTGCGGGCGGGGGCGCCGCGGGTCCGCCGGCACCGGGAACGGGTGCGGCAGCGGGGGCGGGTCCGGCCGACGGGACCAGCCCCGCGGCCGCGGCCGCGAGGGCCGGGAGGTGCGCGTCGAACCAGTCGGTGCCCGACTGCCCGGGCACCCAGTCGTCGGCGGCGAGCACCGCGCGCAGCAGCCCGACCGTGGTGTCCACGCCCGCGACGACCGTCTCGGCGAGCGCGCGACGGGCGACCGCCAGTGCCGCGGCGAGGTCGGCACCGCGGGCGATCACCTTGGCCAGCAACGGGTCGAACCGGGCGCTGGTCCGCTGCCCCACGTGCGCGGCGGCGTCGACCCGGACCCCGCGACCCGACGGCAGCGCCAGCGCGGTGATCGTGCCGGCCGCGGGCCGCAGGCCGTCCGGGGTGACGGTCTCGGTGGTGACGCGCACCTGCACGGCGGTGCCGCGTGGCGCGGGCGCGGCCCCGTCGAGGCCCAGGTCGGCCAGGCTCGCGCCCGCCGCGATCCGCAGCCCGACGGCGACGAGGTCGAGGCCGGTTACCTCCTCGGTGACGGTGTGCTCGACCTGCAGCCGCGGGTTGACCTCGAGGAACCACTCGCCGTCGGGCGTGACGAGGAACTCGACCGTCCCCAGCCCGCGGTAGTCGGCACCCGCGATCGCGACGGCCGCCCCCGCCAGGCGGGCGCGGACCTCGGCGCGCAGGGCGGGGGCCGGCGCGATCTCGACGAGCTTCTGGTGGCGACGCTGCACGCTGCAGTCCCGGTCCCCCACCGCGACGACCCGCGTGCCGTCGCCCACGACCTGGACCTCGACGTGCCTCGCGCCGGCGACGTACCGCTCGACGTAGACGCCGTCGCCCCCGGTCGCGCCGGCCGCCTCACGGGCGGCGGAGGCGAACGCGGCGGGCAGGTCGGCGGGGTCGAGGACGGGCCGGATGCCCCGCCCGCCGCCACCCGAGACGGCCTTGAGCACGACGTGCGCGCCCGGCCCGAGCCCGGCCAGGAACGCGGCGGCGCCGTCGAGGTCGACGGGACCGTCGGTGCCCTCCGGGACAGCGACGCCCGCGGCCGCGGCGACCTGCCGGGCGCGGGTCTTGTCCCCGAAGCGTTCCAGCACCTCGGCCTGCGGTCCGGCGAACCGCAGCCCGGCCGCCTCGCAGGCCCGGACGAGGGTGGGGTTCTCGCTGAGGAACCCGTAGCCGGGGTGGACGGTGTCGCACCCGCTGTCGCGCGCCGCGGCGACGACCGCGTCGACGTCGAGGTAGGCCGCGGGGCCCGAGCCCGGGAGCGCGACGGTTTCGGCGCCGATCTCGGACGCCGCGCGCACGTGCGGGGCGTCGGCGTCGTCGGACGACGCGACGGCGACCGCGGGCACTCCCAGCTCGGCGGCCGCGCGCAGGATGCGGACGGCGATCTCGCCCCGGTTGGCGACCAGGACCTTCCCCGACAGCCTCACGACGGCGCGGGCCTGCCGTCGGCCACCGGCGGGACACCGGGGGTGGCGACGACGTGGTCGAGCACGGCCGCGGCGATCCGGTCGCGGTGGATCTCCGCGCCGCCCAGCAGGGCCGCGTCGGTGACGGCGCGCTTGTAGTACAGGTGCGCCCGGTGCTCCCAGGTGAACCCGATCCCGCCGTGCAGCTGGATCGCGTCGGCGGCGACCCGGTAGTAGGCGTCGGAGCAGGTCGCCTGCGCGATGCTGGTCGCGAGGAACGGGTCGTCCGCACCGCTCTGCAGGGCCCAGGCGGCGTGCTGGGCCGTCGACCGGGCGTGCTCGACCTGCACCAGCATGTCGGCGAGCCGGTGCTTGACCGCCTGGAACGAGCCGATCGGCCGGCCGAACTGCAGGCGTTCGCGGGCGTGGGCGACGGTGGCGTCGAGCATGTGCTGGGCGCCGCCGACCTGTTCGGCGGCGAGCAGCGCCGAGCCGACGTAGAAGGCGTGGCCGAGGACGCCGTCGATCTCGTCGGCGCCCGCGAGCAGCCGGGCGGGCGCCTCGCGCAGCCGCACGGTGCCCTGCCGTCGGGTGAGGTCGAGCGTCGTGAGCGGTTCGACCTCGACCTGCTCGATCGCGGCGGGCACCGCGAACAGTGCGACGCCCTCCGGCCCGCTCGCGGCGACGAGCAGCAGGTCGGCCCCGGGGGCGTCGACGACCTGGTTCACCACGCCGGTGAGCTCCCAGCCGTCGCCCGCGTGGACGGCACCGACGGTGATCGCGTGCCCGTCGAACAGCCCGGCGTGCTCGGGGGCGGCGAGCGCGGCGGTGCGGGTGCCGTCGACCAGTGACGGGACGAGCTCGTCGCGCAGCGGCCCCGGCGTCGCCGCGACGAGCGCGGGCAGCGCGAGCCCGATCGTCCCGAGCACCGGTCCGCACAGCAGCGCCGCGCCCAGCTCCTCGACGACGATCGCCTGCTCGACGAGCCCGGCCCCGGCGCCGCCGAGCTCCTCGGGGACGGCGAGGCCCAGCACGCCCAGTTCGCCGCCCAGCCGCGCCCAGACCGCGGGGTCGTACCCGACCTCGGACTCCATGTGCCGGCGGACGGCCGCCTCGTCGGACTGCTCGGCGCAGAACCTGCGCACCGCGGCACGCAGCTCGCGCTGCTCGTCGGTCACGTCGAACTCGACGGGCACGTCGGTGGCGACCGGAGCCGTGGTGGCCGGCGTGGTGGTCGACTCAGCCACGGGGGACCTCCTTCCAGGGCCCGGAGTCGGTTCTCGGTTCGCCCGGCAGGCCCAGGACGCGCTCCCCCAGGATGTTGCGCAGCACCTCCGACGTGCCGCCCTCGATCGTGTTGGCCCGCGACCGCAGGAACCGCTGCTGCACCGCGCCCCGCCAGTCCGCGTCACGGCCGCCCTCGCGGCGGACCTCGTAGGACCCGTAGAGCGTGCCCTCCGGTCCGAGCAGGTCCATGCAGAACTCGTAGACGTCCTGGTTGAGCTCCGCGGCGACGAGCTTGCTCACCGAGCCCTCCGGTCCGGGTGAGCCCGCGGTGGCGGTCCGGCGGGCGCGGGCGGCGGTGAGCCGCTGTGCCTCCGCGCGGGCCCACAGCCCGGCCAACCGGTCGCGCAGGACGGGCGTGCGCCGGTGCGGACGGTCGGCCCACAGCGACAGCGCGTCGCCGATGGTGCCCGAGCCCCGCTCCGCCGATCCCGCGCCGATCGCGGACCGCTCGTTCATCAGCGTCGTCATCGCGACGCGCCAGCCGTCGCCGACGGCACCGAGGCGGTGCTCGTCGGGGATGCGGGCGTCGTCGAGGAACACCTCGTTGAACTCCGCCTGCCCCGTCATCTGGCGCAACGGCCGGGTCCGCACGCCGGGCGCGGTCATGTCGAGCACGAAGTAGGTGAGCCCGCGGTGCTTGGGCTGGTCGGGGTCCGACCGCGCGAGCAGCAGCCCCCAGCGGGCCCGGTGCGCGAGGCTCGTCCACACCTTCTGCCCGTTGACGACCCACGAGTCACCGTCGCGCACCGCACTCGTCGCGAGACCGGCGAGGTCCGATCCGGCGCCCGGCTCGGAGAAGAGCTGGCACCAGATGTCCTCCGTCGTCGCGAGCGGACGCAGCCAGCCGCGGGCCAGCTCCGGTGAGCGGGCGTGCTCGCTGATCGTCGGCGCGGCCATGCCGTAGCCGATCGGGTTGAGCCAGAACGGGACCGGGCCACCGGCGCCCTGCAGCACCGCGTCGGCGACGGCCTGCAGGCCCCGCGAGACGCCGAGCCCGCCGAGCCCCTCGGGGAAGTGCACCCACGACAGTCCCGCGTCGAAGCAGGCGCCGAGGAACTCCGGCGCGGCGACCCGGCGCGGGTCGTGCTCCGCGACGACGGCCCGGGCCGCCTCCTGCACCCGTTCCGCGTCGGCGCCCGTGCTCAATGGTCCCCCCGTGCAGCGTCCGTCAGCGTCCGTCATTGACCGTGGCCCGCCGACCGTACGACGACGCGGCCCGCGCTGCCGAGAACGGGCGGGCATCCAGGTGTGAACAGCCTCCGAACGGGGTAGCCCCGGACGTGACTCCCCCGGATCCGGAGACGCCCCTCAGCGCCGCCGAGCGGCAGCGTCTCGACCAGCTCGAACGTCAACTCGTCGTGCAGTTCCCGGACCTGGACGACGAGTTCCGCGGTCACCGTCGACGACTGCCCCGCTGGATGCGCTCACCCGAGCTCGCCGTCGGGGTCCTGCTGGCCCTCGGGCTGCTCGCGGCGGCGGTCGTCCTGGGCGGGGTCGGTCTCGCCGCCGCGGAGCTCGCCGCGATGTGCGTGACGGCGGGCGTCGTGCTGGGCGCGCCGAGGCTGCTCGCCAAGCACGCGGCGGACTCGCCCGGGACCGGGACGCCGACCCGGCCGTCGGCCTGACCGGCGGTACCGCCCGCCCGTCAGGGGACGACCGTGACCGGCCGTGCCCCCGTCCGGACCGTGCGCACGGCGATCGACCCGAACAGCCGGTGCCCGGCCTGCTCGCTCGCCCCGACGACGATGGCGTCGGCCCGCACGTCGTCGGCCACGGCGAGCAGGGCCTGCACCGGGTCCGCGGTGACGACGACCAGCTCCGTCGCGACCCCGAACTCCTCGCCGAGCGCGACGACGGTCTCGCGCAGCCCCTCGACGAAGCGCTCGTCCGCCTCGGGGTCGACGATCGGCGCGACGATCGTCGGGGTGCTGACGAACGACTGCGCCCGTTCCGCGTAGACGGCCACCACCCGGCTGTGCTGGCGGCGCGCCTGACCGACCGCGTAGTAGAGGGCCCGCCAGCCGGTGTCGGACCCGTCGATGCCCACGACCAGCGACGACGGACCGTCGCAGCCCAGCTCGAAACCATGGCCGGCGCGCGGCGACCGCGCACCGGGCCCCTCGTCGCCGGGGTCGTGCTCGGGCCCCGGCCGCTCGGGCGCCCCGCCGCTCATCGCGACCGCCCCGACCCCTCGCGCATGTCGGCGGGTACCCCGTCGCGCCCGGGGAGCACCGGGTGGTGCTCGCGGCGCAACGCGTCCTCGGCCAGTACCGCCTCCTCCGCCACGGCGGGCACCTCCCCGACGGCCTGCTCGGCGGCCGCGTCCTCGGCGGGGCGGGCGGCCTCGGCGTCGGCGTCGTCGAGCGCACGCCGGACGGTGTGCAGCAGCAGCGCACCGACCACGACGGCACCGGCCCCGATCAGGAACGGCAGCTGCACGTTCACGTGCTCGGCCAGCAGCCCGGCGACGAAGGGCGCGAGCCCGCCGCCGATGAAGCGCACGAAGCCGTAGGTGGCCGAGGCGACGTTGCGCGGGACCGGCGAGATGCTCATGACGGCCGTCGTCACCAAGGTGTTGTTGAGGCCCACGGCCGCGCCGGACACGATCACCGCGATCATCACCAGCAGCCGGTTGCCCGGGAACAGCCCGATGAGCAGCAGGATCACGGCGATCAGACCGAGCGCGCCGTACAGGGAGCGCAGGGTACCGACGCGGTTCTTGAGCATCGTCGCGCCGAACACCGCGAAGAGGGCGACCAGGATGCCCCATGCGAAGAACACGCCGCCGAGCTGCAGCGCGGACAGGTCCAGCAGGAACGGCGAGTAGCCGAGCAGGGTGAAGAAGCCCCAGTTGTAGAGCAGGCCGGTGACGCTGGTGGTCGCGAGGCTGCGGTGGCGCAGCGCCGTGATCGGTTCGCGCAGCCGGGACCGTCGGGCGGGCCGGGGCGTGGGTTCGACGAGCACGACGGTCGCCACCAGCGCGATCAGCATGAGCGCGGAGACCCCGAAGAACGGGCCGCGCCAGCTGACGGTGCCGAGCAGGCCGCCGAGCAGCGGGCCGGACGCGATGCCGATGCCCAGTGCCGTCTCGTACAGCACGATCGCGCCGGCGAAGCCGCCGCTGGCCGAGCCCACGATGACCGCGAGGGACGTGGCGATGAACAGCGCGTTGCCCAGCCCCCACCCGGCGCGGAAGCCGACGATGCCGCCGATCGAACCGGACGCGGCCGCCGCCGCGGCGAACACGACGATGAGGACCAGCCCGGCGACGAGCGTGCGCTTGGCGCCGATGCGGCTCGACACCCAGCCCGTGCCGAGCATCGCGATCGCGGTGACGACGAGGTAGCTGGTGAACAGCAGCTCGACCTGCGTCGGGCTGGCCTGCAGCTGCCCGGCGAGCGCCGGCAGGATCGGGTCGACCAGCCCGATCCCCATGAACGAGATGACGCACGCGAACGCGACCGCCCAGACCGCTCTGGGCTGGCGGAACGGGCTCGCTCCGGCGCCGGTGTGACCGGTGCTCATGATCCTTCCTCCGTTCGGGACCGCCGCGTGGCGTCGTGGGTGTCGGGGGCCAGCTCGGCCAGCCGGGTCAGCGCGGGCACGGCGGCGAGCAGCGCGTGCCGCTCGGCGGCGCTCAGCGCCTCCAGGTGCGCGGCGACCGCCCCTGCGCGCAGCCGGTGCCGCATGCGGATGTAGGCGCTGCCCTCCTCGGTGGCGGCGACGAGGGTGGCGCGCCCGTCGCGCGGGTCGGGTCCGCGGGTGACGAGGCCCGCGGCCTCGAGCCGGGCGACCAGACCCGTCATGCCGGGCTGCGAGATCGACTCGCGGGCCACGAGGTCGGAGACGCGCTGCGGGCCGGCGGTGTCGAGGGCGTCGAGCGTGGACAGCGCCACGAGGTTCCACTCCGCGGGGGCGGTGGTGCGGCGCACCCAGCTCGCGGCGCGTTCCAGCGCCACCGCGAGCCGGGTGAGGTCCTCGGCGGCACCGGTTCCCGGGGCGGGCGCGCGGTCGCCACCGGGGGCATCGGGAGGGGCGGTCATGACCTCGAATTTACATCAGTGCTTTATATATATGCACGATCCACGTGCCCGAGGTGGTGCGATCCGCGCCACGCACCCGTATCCGGACGATTCGAACAGCCGTTCTACGATCACCCTGTTCGGTGGAGCGACCACGAGAGGTATGCACGTGACGACCCCTGACGAGCCGCAGACCGTCGACCCGGCCGGCACCCCTTCCGCAGCTGCGGACACCCCCGCCGCCGGCGACGCGGCCGCACCGCGGCGCCGCGGCCGCCCCAAGGGATCGACCGCGCGGCGCACCCGCGTCATCGAGCTGACGCTGACGGTCAGCGGCAGCGCCGACGGTGAGTGGCAGGCCGATCTCAAGCGCGGCGCCGACTGGGTGGTCCGCGCGCTGCCCGTCACCGCCGCCGCCGTCACGCGGGCCGCCGCCGAGCTGCACGCCGACCTCGCGGAGCCGATCGAGGAGGTCGTCGGGGCCGCCCGCGCCGAGCGGGAGGCCCGGGTCGCGGCGCTGGAGGCCGAGCTCGAGCAGGCGCGCAAGGCCCTGGCCGAGCTCGCCTGAGCGTCCCGGAGAATCCACCCGTGACCGTGACCGACCCCGAGAGTCCCGCCACGGCAGACGTCGGGCTCGACCCCGACGAGCTCGCCGTCTGCCTGCGCGTGCTCGCCCAGGTGGACCGGCTGCCCACCGAGCACCCCGACGCCGTCGCGATCCGGCGGGCGACGGCCGGGATCTGGAAGGACGTCCGGCAGCGCAGGCGCCGGGCGAAGCGCGACGCGGTGCGCGCCGCCGACCGGGCCGTCACCGCCGCCACCGCCACCGGCGCCCCGGGCCGGATCGACGACGAGACGCGCGGTATCCCGCTCGTGTCGAGCACGCCGGGCGCGACGGCGGGCACCCTGCAGCGGGCCCGCGCCTGCTACACCTGCAAGCAGCGCTACACGGTCGTCGACGCGTTCTACCACCAGCTCTGTCCCGGCTGCGCCGCGGTGAACCGGGACCGGCGCGACGCCCGGACCGACCTCACCGGCCGGCGCGCCCTGCTCACCGGCGGGCGGGCGAAGATCGGCATGTACATCGCGCTGCGGCTGCTGCGCGACGGCGCCGAGACCACGATCACCACCCGCTTCCCCAACGACGCCGTCCGCCGGTTCACCGCGATGCCCGACAGCGCCGACTGGCTGCACCGGCTGCGCATCGTGGGGATCGACCTGCGCGACCCGGCGCAGGTCGTCCGGCTGGCCGACGACGTCGCGGCCCGCGGGCACCTCGACATCCTGATCAACAACGCGGCGCAGACGGTCCGCCGCTCCCCCGGCTCCTACTCCGCGCTCGCGGCCGCCGAGCGCGAGGCGCCGGCGCTGCCGGGCGGCGCGGTGCCCGACGTCGTCCGCTACGGCGACGTGTCGGCCGCCCACCCGGCGGCGCTGACCGGCGCGCTGGGCACCGGTCCGACGGCCCCTGCCGCGCTGCCGCCGCACGCGCTCGCCGAGCTGGCGCTGGCCGCGGGCAACTCCGACCCCGCGCGCGTCGAGGCCGGCGTCCTGTCGATCGACGCAGGCGGCCTGCTGCCCGACACCGCCGGGGTCAACAGCTGGACCCAGCCGGTCGAGGACGTCGACCCGCTGGAGCTGCTCGAGGTCCAGCTGTGCAACCAGACGGCGCCGTTCATCCTGATCTCGCGCCTGCGTCCGGCTCTCGCGGCCTCCCCGGCGCGCCGCACGTACGTGGTCAACGTGAGCGCGATGGAGGGGCAGTTCCACCGCGCCTACAAGGGGCCCGGCCATCCGCACACCAACATGTCGAAGGCCGCGCTGAACATGCTGACGCGCACGTCGGCCGCGGAGATGCTGGAGCGCGACGGGATCCTGATGACGGCCGTCGACACCGGCTGGATCACCGACGAGCGGCCGCACCCCACGCGGCTGCGGCTGGCCGCCGAGGGCTTCCACGCCCCGCTCGACCTGGTCGACGGCGCGGCCAGGGTGTACGACCCGATCGTGCGCGGCGAGGCGGGCGAGGACCTGCACGGCTGCTTCCTCAAGGACTACGCGCCGTCGAACTGGTGAGCGCCCCGGACCGGTGAGCGCTCCGGACCGGTGAGCGCCGCCGGACCGGTGAGCGCCGACCGCCGGTCGACCGGCGGCGTGGGGGTCCCCAAGATCGTCGGTGGTGGTCGATAACGTGCCGGGCGTGCTGCACGTCCACCGCGCCGAACGCGCCGACACCCTCGCCGACGCGCTCGCCGGGGTACTGGCGCAGGTCCCGGCCGACCCGTTCGCGGCCGAGGTCGTCGCGGTGCCCGAACGCGGCGTCGAGCGGTGGCTCGCGCAGCGGCTGGCGCACCGGCTCGGGACCCGCGACGGCCGCGCCGACGGGGTGTGCGCCAACGTGCGGTTCCCGTCCCCCGCCGAGGTGGTCGACGAGGTGGTGTGCGCGGCCACGGGGGTCGACCCGGCCGACGACCCGTGGCGCCCCGCGCGGGCGGTCTGGCCGCTGCTGGAGCTGGTCGACGAGGCGGCGGCCGAGCCGGGGTTCGCGCTGCTCGGGGCCCATCTGGGCACGGACTCGGCCGACGCGCACCGGCGCGGGCGGCGGTACGCACTGGCCCGGCGGCTCGCCGAGCTCTACGCCTCCTACGCCGCGCACCGGCCGGGCATGCTCGGGGAATGGCTCGCGGGCGCCGACGTCGACGCGGCCGGGGGCGCAGCGCTCGCGCCCGACCTGCGCTGGCAGGCCGAGCTGTGGCGGCGGCTGCGCGCCCGCATCGGGGTTCCCGGGCCCGCCGAGCGCGTCGAGACGGCCTGTGCGCTGCTGCGGGCCGACCCCGGCCGCGCGGCGCTGGGCCCGCGGCTCTCGGTGTTCGGCCCGACCCGGCTCGCCGCGAGCAGGCTCACCGTGCTCGCCGCCCTCGCCGTGCACCGCGACGTACACCTGTGGCTCGCGCACCCGTCGCCGGTGCTGTGGGCCGCGCTGACGCCGCAGGCCGGGACGGCGCCCCGACGCGCGGACGACGCCAGTGCCGCCGTCGTCGCGAACCCGCTCCTCGCCTCGCTGGGGCGTGACGTGCGCGAGCTGCAGCTGCGGCTGCCCGTCGGGACCGACGTCCACCACCCGGGCCCGCCGCCGCCCCCGACCCTGCTGGGGGCGCTGCAGTGCGCGCTGCGCGACGACGTCGCCCCCGGTGCCGTGCCCACGGTCCTCGACCCGACCGACCGCAGCGTCCAGGTGCACGCCTGCCACGGGCCCGACCGCCAGGTCGAGGTGCTGCGCGAGGTCGTGCTGGGACTGCTGGCCGCCGACCCCACGCTGGAGCCGCGCGACGTCGTCGTCATGTGCCCCGACATCGAGACGTTCGCCCCGTTGATCTCGGCGACGTTCGGCCTGGCCGCCGGGATCGACGACGACACCGGCCACCCCGGTCACCGGCTCCCGGTGCGGCTGGCCGACCGGGCGCTGCGGCAGGTCAACCCGCTGCTCGACACCGTCGCCACGCTGCTGGAGCTGGCGGACGCCCGGCTGACCGCCACCCAGGTGCTCGACCTCGCGGCGACCGAGCCCGTCCGGCGCCGGTTCCGCTTCGACGACGACGCGCTCGACCGGCTGCGCGACCTCGTCGTCGGCTCGGGCGTGCGGTGGGGGCTCGACGCGGACCACCGTGGCCCGTTCGCGTTGGGCGCGTTCGCCCAGAACACGTGGTCGGCGGGGCTCGACCGGATGCTGCTGGGCGTGGCGATGGACGAGGCCGACCGGCAGTGGCTCGGCACGGCGCTGCCGCTCGACGACGTCGGCAGCTCCGACGTCGACACCGTCGGCCGCTTCGCGGAGCTGCTCGACCGGCTCGCCGCGGTCCTCGCCGGGCTGCGCGGCGAGCGGACGCTCGCCGAGTGGGGTGCCGCGCTCGCCGCGGGCCTCGACGCGCTCACCACCACCACCCCGACCGACGCGTGGCAGGCCGCGCAGGCGCGCGCCGAGCTGGCGGAGGTCACCGCGTCGGCGGGGCCGCACGCCGCCTCGGTGCCGCTCGGGCTGCCCGACGTGCGCGGCCTGCTGGCCGACCGGCTGCGCGGCCGGCCGACGCGGGCGAACTTCCGCACCGGCACGCTCACCGTCGCGACGCTGGTGCCGATGCGGTCGGTGCCCCACCGCGTCGTGTGCCTGCTCGGGCTCGACGACGGCGCGTTCCCCCGCGCGGGCGAGCCCGACGGCGACGACGTGCTGGCCCGCGACCCCCGCGTCGGCGAGCGCGACCCGCGCAGCGAGGACCGGCAGCTGCTCCTCGACGCGGTCGGGGCCGCGACCGAGCACCTCGTCGTCGTGCACTCCGGCGCCGACGAGCGCACCGGGGTCCGCAGGCCGCCGTCGGTGCCGGTCGGGGAGCTGCTCGATGCGCTCGACGCCGTCGCGGTGGGCCCCGACGGCCGGCGGGCGCGCGACCATGTCGCCGTCCGTCATCCGTTGCAGCCCTTCGATACCCGCAACTTCGCGGCGGCCGTGCTCGGCGGGCCGGGTCCGTTCAGCTTCGACCGGGCCGCGCTCGCGGGGGCCCGGGCGGCGACGGGCGTCCGCACCCCGCCGCCGCGGCCCCTGCCCGGGCCGCTGCCGGTGCTGCCGCCCCCCGCGGAGGTCGAGCTCGACGACCTCGTCCGGTTCCTGGAGGGACCGGCCAAGGCGTTCCTGCGCCAGCGCGTCGGGGTGTCGCTGTTCTCCGCCGACGACGACCCCGACGACGCGCTGCCCGTCGAGCTCGACCAGCTGCAGCGCTGGCACATCGGGGCGCGGCTGCTGGCCGACCGGCTCGCCGGGCACGACCTCGACGCGTGCCGCGCGGCCGAGTGGCGCCGCGGGGCCCTCCCACCCGGCGGGCTGGGCCGGCGGATCCTCGACGAGGTCGCCGCGGACGTCGAACCGATCGTGGCGGCCACGCTGCCGCTGCGGTCCGCCCCGCCGGAGTCCCTCGACGTGTCCGCCGTCGTCGCGGGGACGCGGGTGGTCGGCACGGTGGGCGGGGTGGTCCGGGTCGGCTCCGGACCGGGTGCCACGGGCGACATCGTCAGCGCGGGCTTCTCCCGGCTCGGTGCCAAGCAGCGCGTCGGCGCCTGGGTGCGGCTGCTCGCGCTCACCGCGGCCCGCCCGGACACGACGTGGCGCGCCGTGACGATCGGCCGCGGGTCCGACGGGCCGGAGCGGTCCGTCCTCGGGCCGGTCGAACCCGGCCGGGCCGCCGTCGTGCTGGCCGATCTGCTGGCGCTGCACCGCGACGGGCTGTGCGCGGCACTCCCGTTGGTGCTCAAGGCGTCCCACGCCTACGCGGGACGGCGGCGGCTGCGCAACCGGACCGTCGAGGACGCGGTCGACGCCGCCCGCTCGGCGTGGGCGGGCCGCTTCTCCCCCGAGCGCGACGAGCCTGCGCACCGGCTGTTGTGGGGACCGTCGGCACCGCTGGAGGACCTGTTGTCGGCGCCCGCACGTACCGGGGAGGAACCGTCGTTGTTCGGCGAGCTCGCGATGCGGGTCTGGACGCCGCTGCTCGCGGCAGAGGAGGTGAGCCTGCCGTGACCGCCACCGCGCTCACCCCGGTCATCCCGGAACGGCCGTTCGACGTGTGCGGGCCGCTGCCCGCGACCGGCGCGACGACGGTGCTGGAGGCCAGCGCGGGGACGGGCAAGACGTACACGATCGCGGCGCTGGCGGCGCGCTACGTCGCCGAAGGCATCGCGACGCTCGCGGAGCTGATGCTCGTCACGTTCGGCCGCGAGGCCACCCACGAGCTGCGTGAACGCGTCCGGGAGCGGCTCACCGCGGCCGAGCGCGCCCTCGCCGACCCGGCGGCCGCGCGCGTCGCGGCCGACGGCGTGCTCCGCCACCTCGCCGCGGCCGACGCCGCGACGGTCGCGCTGCGCCGCGAGCGGCTACGGCTCGCCGTCGCGGAGTTCGACGCCGCGACCATCGCGACCACCCACCAGTTCTGCCAGCGGATGCTCGCCGGGCTGGGGGTGCTCGGCGACGCCGACCCCGACGCGCTGTTCGTCGAGTCGGTCGACGACCTCGTCGAGGAGGTCGTCGACGACTTCTACGTCCGCAAGTACGCCGCCGCCGGCGCCGAGCGACCCGCGTTCGGCCGCGCCGAGGCGCTGCAGCTGGCCAGGGCGGTCGTCGGCGATCCGCAGGCGCGCATCGAGCCGGTCGACGCCGATCCGGGGTCACCGGCGGCGACGCGGCGCAGCTTCGCCGAGGCGGTGCGTCGCGAGGTCGACCGGCGCAAGCGCGCGGCGAAGCTCTACAGCTACGACGACATGCTCACCCGGCTCGACGCCGCGCTGTCCGACCCGGTGCGCGGCGACGCGGCCGCGGCCCGGCTGCGCAGCCGCTACCGCGTCGTGCTCGTCGACGAGTTCCAGGACACCGACCCGGTGCAGTGGCGCATCCTGTCCGCGGCGTTCCACGGCCACACCACGCTCGTGCTGATCGGCGACCCCAAGCAGGCCATCTACGCGTTCCGCGGCGCCGACGTCGTCAGCTACCTGCAGGCCGCGACCGACGCGGGCGAGCGGTTCACCCTCGACCGCAACTTCCGCAGCGACCGGGCCGTGCTCGACGCCGTCGACGCACTGTTCCACGGCGCCGCGCTGGGCGACCCGCGGATCGTCGTGCACCACGTCGAGGCCGCGCGGCCCGGCCGGTCGCTGCGCGGGTCGACCTGTGACGCGCCGCTGCGCGTCCGGGTCGTCGGCACGCAGCGGCTGGGCCGGCTCTTCCACCGGCTCGGCCGGGTCGACGCCGCACGCCCGCAGGTCGCCGCCGACGTGGCGGCGCAGATCGCGGCGCTGCTCGCGAGCGGCGCGTCGGTCGTGCCCGCCGACGGCGTCGAGCGCGCCGTGCTGCCCGGCGACGTCGCGGTGCTCGTCCGCACCAACGACCAGGCCGAGCTCGTGCTCCGCACGCTGCGCGAGGCCGGGGTGCCCGCGGTCGTCACCGGGACCCGCAGCGTGTTCACCACCCCGGTGGCGGGCGAGTGGCTCACGCTGCTGGAGGCGTTGGAGCAGCCGCACAGCGGGCTGCGGCTGCGTGCCGCGGCGCTCACCTGCTTCGCCGGGCTCACCGTCACCGACCTGTGCGGCGACGACGCCGACGCCGTGGTCGAGACCCTCGGCGACGACCTGCGCGACTGGGCGGGCGCGCTGCGCGGGCGCGGGGTGGCGGCGCTGCTCGAGGCGGTGTCGGCACGGCGCCGGCTGGCCGAGCGGCTGCTCGCGCGCACCGACGGCGACCGCACCCTCACCGACCTGCGCCACATCGGGCAGGCCCTGCACCACGCGGCGACCCAGGAGCATCTCGGGCCGTCCGCGCTGGTCGAGTGGCTGCGCCGGCGGATCGAGGAGGCCGGGTCCGACACCGGCGCCGAGCGCAGCCGGCGCCTGGAGTCCGACGCCGACGCCGTCCAGATCGTCACCGTGCACCGCAGCAAGGGGCAGGAGTACCCGATCGTCGCGGTGCCGTTCGCGTGGGACCGCAACGTGCAGGAGCCCACGCTCGCACGGCTGCACGAGGGCCCGCGCCAGGAGCGGGTGCTCGACGTGGGCGGGCCCTCGGGGCCGCACTTCCTCGAACGGCAGGGCGCGCACCTCGCCGAGGAGGCCGGCGAGGACCTGCGGCTGCTCTACGTCGCGCTCACCCGCGCGCGCTCGCAGCTCCTCACGTGGTGGGTACCGGCGACGACGACGTCGAAGTCGGCGCTGCACCGGATGCTCGCCGGGGGCGCAGGCCCCGGCGAGACGCCGCGGGAGACGTGCGCGGTCCCGCCCGACCCGGGACCGATGTTCGACGCGCTGGTCCGCCGCGCGGGCACCGGGCCCGACGGGTCGCCGCACGTCGTCGTCGAACAGGTGGGCGACGACGTCCCTGCGCCGTGGAGCCCGCCCGCCCGGCCGGTGCCGCCGCTCGACGCGGCACGCTTCGACCGCGACATCGACCTCGACTGGCGACGCACCTCCTACAGTGCGCTGACCGCCGCGGCCCACGACGCAGGCGCGCACACCCCGGCCGTGGTGAGCGAGCCGGAGGACCCCGGGATCGCCGACGAGCCCGCGGAGCCGGGCCCGCTCCTGTTCACCGCCGCCGATCCCGCTGCGGCGCAGGCGGTCCCGTCCCCGATGGCCGACCTGCCGATGGGCACGGCGTTCGGCACGCTCGTGCACGCCGTCCTCGAGTCGGCCGACACGACCGCGGCCGACCTGCGCGGCGAGCTCGCCGCCAGGGCGCGGGCCGAGCTGGCCCGCCGACCCGCTGCGGTCGACGCCGACGAGTTGGCCGCCGCGCTCGTCCCGGTGGTCCGGACCCCGATGGGGCCGCTCGTCGGCGGCGCGGCGCTGGCCGACGTCGCGCCCGCCGACCGGCTGAGCGAGCTCGACTTCGAGCTGCCGCTGGCAGGTGGCGACCGGCCCGGCCCCTCCCCCGTCCTCGCCGACGTCGCGCGGCTGCTGCGCCGGCACCTGCCCGCCGACGACCCGCTGGTCGGCTACCCCGACCACCTCGACGCGCCGCTGCTCGCCGAGCAGGCGCTGCGCGGCTACCTGACCGGCAGCATCGACGCGGTGCTCCGCGTCGGGGGGCGCTACGTGGTCGTCGACTACAAGACGAACTGGCTCGGGCCCGCCGGTCCCGACGGGCACGTGCCGCTGACGTCGGCGCACTACGGCGCCGCGGCGCTGACCCAGGCGATGACGTCGGCGCACTACCCGCTGCAGGCGCTGCTCTACGGGGTCGCCCTGCACCGCTACCTGCGGTGGCGGCTGCCCGGCTACGACCCGGGTACGCACCTCGGCGGCTCGCTGTACCTGTTCCTGCGCGGCATGTGCGGCCCCGACACGCCGGCCGCCGACGGTGTCCCGGCGGGGGTGTTCTCGTGGGCGCCGCGGCCCGCGCTGATCACCGACCTGTCCCGGCTGCTCGACGAGGGGGCCCCGTGACCGCCGCTGCGACGACCACCGGGAACGGCCCCGGGACCGCCACGGGGTCCGCCGCCGGAACCGCCGCCGGGACCGCCGCAGGGCCCGTTCCCACCGGGCCGGTCGCGCCGGGCGGCGACCCGTACGACCCGCGGTACGCCCGCGGTGCCGGCGGGCTGCTCGCCCGCTTCAACGCCGCGGGGGTGCTCGCCGCGGCCGACGTGCACGTCGCGGCCCGGCTCGGGCGGCTCGGCGGGGAGACCGACGAGACCGTCCTGCTCGCCGCGGCGCTGACCGTGCGGGCCTTGCGGCACGGGTCGGTGTGCGTCGACCTCGACGAGGTCGGGACGACGGTGCTCGGCGAGGGCGACGAGGTCCTCGACGTCTCGGCGCTGCCGTGGCCCGACCCGGCGGCGTGGCGGGCCGCGTGCCTGGCCAGCCCGCTGGTGTCCGCCGAGCCCACCGGGGGCGTCGCGCCGCTGCGGATGCCCCACGGCCTGCTGTACCTCGACCGCTACTGGCGGCAGGAGGAGCAGGTGCGCGTCGAGCTGCGCGCCCGCGCGGCCGCCGAGCCGCCCCGGGTCGACGTCGACCGGCTGCGGGCGGGGCTGTCCCGGCTGTTCACCGACGCCGCGGATGGCCGGACCGACGCCGATGACCGGACCGACGGGGCAGGCGCTGCGTCCGGCGGCGACGCCGACGCGCGCGCAGGCGGCGGTGCCGGTCCCGACGCCGTGACCGGAACCGATCGCGTCGCCGGTGTCGGCGAACGTCCCGGCGCCGTCGCGCGGGCCGCTACCGCGGCGGACGCCGCCGCCGCGGCCGGGGAGACCGACCGGCAGCGGTTGGCCGCCGCCGTCGCCACGCTGCGCCGGGTCACCGTCGTCGCGGGCGGGCCCGGCACCGGCAAGACGACGACCGTCGCCCGGCTGCTCGCCCTGCTGCGCGACCAGCCCGGCCCTCCGCCGCGCGTCGCGCTGGCCGCCCCCACCGGCAAGGCCGCGGCCCGGCTCGCGGAGGCCGTGCGCGAACAGGTCCGCCGGCTGCCCGGGCCCGACCGCGCCCGGCTCGGCGACCTCCCCGCCTCGACGCTGCACCGGCTGCTCGGCTTCAGGCCCGGCCACACCAACCGGTTCCACCACGACCGCACCAACCGGCTCCCGCACGACGTCGTCGTCGTCGACGAGACGTCGATGGTGTCACTGACGATGATGGCGCGGCTGCTCGAGGCCGTGCGGCCCGACGCCCGGCTCGTCCTGGTCGGCGACCCCGACCAGCTGGCGTCGGTCGAGGCGGGCGCGGTGCTGGGCGACCTGGCCCGCGCCCCGGGCCCGGTCGAGCCCGCCCTCGACGCGACGCTGCGCGAGCTCGGTGTGCTCGGCCGGGCCGACCCCGCGGTCGTGCACGGCGTCGTCACCCTCGACCGGACCTGGCGGTTCGGCGCCGAGATCGCCGCGCTGGCCCGGGCCGTCCGCGACGGCGACGGCGACGGCGCGATCGAGGCGTTGCGCTCCGGGGCGGGCGGGGCCGTCGAGTTCGTGGAGGCCCCGACGTTGGAGCTGCGCGACCCGCCCGGTCTCGACGCGGTCCGCGCCGAGGTCGTGGCCGCCAACCGGACGCTGGTGGCACACGCCCGGGCAGGCGACGTCGACGGGGCGCTGCGCGCGCTCGACCGGCACCGGCTGCTGTGCGCCCACCGCCGCGGGCCGTACGGGGTGACCCGCTGGGGCTGGGAGGTCGAGCGCTGGCTCACCGACGCCGGGGTCGGGCCGGGCCCCGACGACGGCGAGTGGTTCCCCGGCCGGGCCGTGCTCGTCACCACCAACGACTACGACCTCAACCTCTACAACGGCGACACCGGGGTCCTCGTCCGCGAGGAGGGCCGCACGAGGGCGGTGTTCGGTCGTGGCGGCGCCCCGTTGCGGGTCGCCACCGCCCGGCTCTCGCAGCCGCAGAGCGTCCACGCGATGACGGTGCACCGGGCGCAGGGCAGCCAGTTCTCGCAGGTCACGGTCGTGCTGCCGGCCCCGGAGTCGCCGTTGCTGACGCGCGAGCTGCTCTACACGGCGGTGACCCGCGCGATCGAGCGGGTCCGGGTCGTCGGGTCGGAGGCGGCGGTGCGGGCCGCGGTCGCACGCCCGGTCGGCCGGGCGTCCGGGCTGCGCGACCGGCTCGCCGGCTGAGTGGTCCGCGCCGCGGCCGACCGCGTCCCCGAGCAGGGTCCGTACGGGGGCTGGACGGACTTGGCAGACTCGACACCATGACGGCCTCTCTGGTCCCGGCCCGCCCCGCGATCCTCACCGTCGACGACGACCCCTCCGTCTCCCGGGCGGTGGCCCGCGACCTGCGGCGTCGTTACGGCGAGCAGCACCGCATCGTGCGCGCGGAGTCGGGTGAGTCGGCGTTGGAGGCCCTGCGCGAGATGGCCCTGCGCGGCGACGACGTCGCGGTGCTGCTCGCCGACTTCCGGATGCCCGGGATGGACGGCCTGCAGTTCCTGGAGGCCGCGATGGACCTCTACCCGGCCGCGCGCCGCGTACTGCTGACCGCCTACGCCGACACCGACGCGGCCATCACGGCGATCAACGTCGTCGATCTCGACCACTACCTGCTCAAGCCGTGGGACCCGCCGGAGGAGAAGCTCTACCCCGTCGTCGACGCGCTCCTCGAGGCCTGGCGCGCGTCCGACCGGCGACCGGTGTGCGAGACGCGGGTCGTCGGGCACCGCTGGTCGGCGCGGTCGAACGAGGTGCGCGACTTCCTGGCCCGCAACCAGGTCCCCTACCGCTGGTACCCGTGCGACGACCCGGAGGCCGCCCGGTTGCTCGCTGCGGCGGGCCTCGACGACCAGACGCTGCCGGTGGTCGTCACCCCGGCGGGCGAGACGCTCGTCGCCCCCGACGACGCCCAGCTCGCCGAGCGCGTCGGCCTCTCGACGACACCGGCGTCGGAGTTCTACGACCTCGTCGTGATCGGCGGCGGCCCGGCGGGGCTGGGCGCGGCGGTGTACGGCGCGTCGGAGGGGCTGCGCACGGTCCTCGTCGAGCGCACGGCGACGGGCGGGCAGGCCGGGCAGAGCTCGCGCATCGAGAACTACCTCGGCTTCCCCGACGGTGTCTCCGGCGCGCAGCTCACCGACCGGGCCCGGCGGCAGGCGGTCCGGATGGGCGCGGAGGTGCTCACCGCGCGCGACGTCGTGGCGCTCGACGTGAGCGGTTCGGGGCGGACGGTCCGGTTCTCCGACGGCTCGTCGATCACGGCGCACGCCGTCGTCCTCGCGACGGGCGTGTCCTACCGCGAGCTCGCCGCGCCGGGCCTGGCCGACCTGGCCGGGCGCGGCGTCTACTACGGCTCGGCGCTGAGCCAGGCGTCGAGCTGCACGGGCGACGACGTCTACATCGTCGGCGGGGCGAACTCGGCGGGTCAGGCCGCGGTCTACTTCGCCCGGCACGCGAAGTCGGTGACGTTGCTGGTGCGCGGGCCGTCGCTGGAGGCGTCGATGTCGCACTACCTCATCGAGCAGATCGCCGGCATCCCCGAGATCACCGTCCGGACGTGCACCGAGGTGGTGCGGGCCGAGGGCGACGGGCACCTGGAGCGGCTGCGGCTGCGCGACCGCAACACCGGCGCGGAGGAGGTCGTCGACGCGCCCTGGCTGTTCGTGTTCATCGGCGCCGCCCCGCGCACCGAGTGGCTCGACGGGCTCGTCGCCCGCGACCCGGCGGGCTTCGTGCTCGCGGGACCCGACCTGATGACGGGCGGGGCCCGGCCGCCGGGCTGGCCGCTCGACCGCGACCCCTACCTGCTCGAGACGAGCCAGCCGGGTGTCTTCGTCGCGGGCGACGCGCGCGCGGAGTCGGTGAAGCGCGTCGCCTCCGCGGTCGGCGACGGCGCCATGGCGGTGTCGCTCGTGCACCGGTACCTGGAGCGGTCGTGAGCGCGCCCCGGGACGGGGTGGCCGTGCCCGAGTGCAGTCCCGCGTTGCTGCGCGGGCTGTTCCTGTTCGAGAAGCTCAGCGACGACCAGCTCGACTTCCTGTGCCGGGAGGGCTCGGTCGAGCGCTACCCGGCCGGGCCCGTCTACACCGAGGGCGAGACCGCGACGTGCTTCTACGTCCTGATCGAGGGCTCGGTGGTGCTGCTGCGCCGGTCGGGCGACGAGGACGTCGAGGTCGAGCGCACCGAGCAGCCCGGCGTGTACGCCGGCGCCTGGCACGCGTACCTGGGCGACCGGATGCCGCAGGTGTACAACAACACGCTGCGCGTGACCCGGCCGTCGACGTTCTTCGTCCTCGACGCGACCGCGCTGCAGCAGATGATGCGGACCTGGTTCCCGATGGCGCTGCACCTGCTGGAGGGGCTGTTCTTCGGCATCCAGAACACCCAGCAGGCCGTGAGCCAGCGCGAACGGCTGCTGGCGCTCGGGTCGTTGTCGGCCGGGCTGACCCACGAGCTCAACAACCCCGCGGCCGCCGCGGTCCGGGCGACGGCGCTGCTGCGCGAGCGGGTGGCCGGCATGCGCCACAAGCTCGGCCTGATCGCGGGCGGCTCGCTGGACCGGGTGGCGCTGCAGTCGCTGACCGAGATCCAGGAGGAGGCCGCCGAGCGGGTCGCGAAGGCGCCGGTGCTCACCCCGATCGAGGCGGGCGACCGCGAGGACGCGCTGTCGGACTGGTTCGACGAGCACGGCATCGCCGACGGCTGGGACCTCGCGCCGACGTTCGTGCAGGCCGGTCTCGACGTCGGCTGGTTCGAGCAGGTCGTGGCCCGGGCCGAGGCCGCGGGCCTGGGCGGCGCGCTGGAGGGGGCGGTCCGCTGGCTGAACTACACCGTCGAGACCGAGCTGCTCATGAACGAGATCGCCGACTCCACGACGCGGATCTCCACCCTCGTCGGCGCGGCCAAGCAGTACTCGCAGATGGACCGGGCGCCCTACAACACCACCGACCTGCACGAGCTGCTCGACTCCACCCTGATCATGCTCGCGCGCAAGATCGGCGACGTGCGCGTCGTGAAGGACTACGACCGCACGCTGCCCGCGGTGCCGGTCTACGCCGCGGAGCTCAACCAGGTGTGGACCAACCTCATCGACAACGCGTGCGCCGCGATGGGCGGCAGCGGCACGCTGACCGTCCGCACGGCCCGCGACGGCGACCGCGCGCTCGTCGAGATCGGCGACACCGGCCCCGGGGTCCCCGAGGACGTGCGCGACCGCATCTTCGAGCCGTTCTTCACGACGAAGCCCGTCGGCGAGGGCACCGGGCTCGGCCTGGACATCTCCTGGCGGATCGTCGTGCGTCGCCACCACGGCGACCTGCGCGTCGAGTCGGTGCCCGGGGACACGCGGTTCCAGGTCCGGCTGCCGCTCGAGCCCCATGCCGAGGACGAGCCATGAGCGGGCCCCGGCGGGCGAGCCGCCGGCACGACCACGGCCGGCGACGCCGGCCGACCACCGACGAGGACGTGTGATGACCGACATCGATCCGACGGTCGCGCCGTCGGGACCCGGCTGCGTCGAGTGCGACGAGGTCGGCGGCTGGTGGTTCCATCTGCGGCGCTGCGCGGCGTGCGGCCACATCGGGTGCTGCGACTCCTCACCCGCGCAGCACGCGAGCAGGCACGCCGCCGACACCGGGCACCGGATCGTGCAGAGCTTCGAACCCGGCGAGGACTGGTTCTGGGACTTCCGCGCCGAGCGGCCCGTCGCCGGACCGGTGCTGGCCGACCCGCAGCACCGGCCGTTGGACCAGCCCGCCCCCGGCCCAGCGGGCCGGGTCCCCGCGGACTGGCTCGACAAACTGAACTGAGCCGGTCCGAGCAGCGCGGCCTCAGCGCGGGGACACCGTGCGGGTGCCGGCGTGGCGTCGGACGGCGCCCGCGATCCCGGTGACGACGAACAGCATGATGCCGAGGATCGCCAGCCACAGCAGCGCCTTCACGGCGAACCCGACGACGACCAGGCCGAGCCACACCACCAACAGCACGAAGACGATGCCCACCGGGAACTCCTCTCGTCGCGACGCCCTGCGCCGCACCAGGATCGAACGACCCCCCGTACCCGGCCGCGGTGGCCGTCAAACACCGGGCGGGTGGTCGTCCGGCGGTGGGCGGCGGGTTCGCGGCGCGCCGGGGCCACCAGGCATACTGGACGAGCAACGCGACTGGCGGCGGACGGGTGGGCAACCACCGGGGAGCTGATCGACGCGCGGATCGACCGCCTGGGTCCGCGACGCCGAGGAGTCGCGATGTCCGCTCCCACGACCGCCCGTCTGCTGCCCGGGGCCCCTGTCGCCGAGGCCGTCCTCGCCGACGTCCGCGAACGCGTCGCCGCGCTGCGCGCCCACGGGATCGCCCCCGGCCTGGCCACGATCCTCGTCGGTGACGACGACGCGTCGGCGGGCTACATCCGCATCAAACAGCGCACCGCCGCCGAGCTGGGCTTCGAGTCCTTCCACGAGCACCTGCCGGCGACGGCGTCGCAGGCCGACCTGCACGCCGTGATCAGGGCATTCGGCGCCGAGCAGGGCGCCCACGCGCTGCTCGTCCAGCATCCGCTGCCCGGCCATCTCGACCACGAGGCCGCGCTGGCCGTCATGGACCCCGAGCAGGACGTCGACGGCATGCACCCGCTCAACCTCGGCCGGCTCGCCGCCGGGCTGCCGGGCCCGGTGCCGTGCACGCCCGCGGGCATCGAGGCGCTGCTCGCCCACCACGAGATCCCGGTGGCGGGGCGGCACGTCGTCATCCTCGGCCGCGGGGCGACGCTCGGCCGGCCGCTGGCGCTGCTGCTCTCGCAGAAGCGTCCGACGGCCGACGCGGCGGTCACCGTCGTGCACTCGCACGTGCCCGACTGGGACCGCCACACCCGCGACGCCGACATCCTCGTCGCCGCGGTCGGGGTGCCGGGGATCGTCCGGCCCGAGCACGTCAAGCCGGGCGCGGTCGTCGTCGGCGGCGGGGTCCGCTACGCCGGTCGCCGGCTGCTCAGCGACGTCGACGACGCGGTCGCCGACGTCGCGGGCGCGATCACCCCGCGCGTCGGCGGAGTCGGTCCGACGACCGTCGCGATGCTGTTCCGCAACGCCGTCGAGTGCGCGGAGCGGGCGACGCGGGCCTCCTGACCGCGCCGGCTCACCCGGTGCCCGGTGGGGTCCGCGGCTGCGCGAGCACCGCGGGCTGAGCGGCGGGCTCGGGATCGCGCGAACGCAGCACCGGGACGGCGGCCAGCACGGCCGCCGTCGCGGTGCCCGCGATCGTCACGGCCATGACCAGCGGCGTCACGCCGCCGACCGAGGCCGCCGGCGGGACGAGCGCGCCCGTCAGGAACTGGCCGAGGCCCAGCAGCGCCGACGCCGCTCCCGCGGCCGCGCCCTGCCCGGACATCGCGAGGGCCGTCGCGTTCGGCATGATCATCCCGACTGCCGCGACGACCACGAACAGCGGCGGCAGCACGGCCCAGACCGAGCGGGTCAGCAGGACGCCGGCGACGAGCGTGAGCGCGGCCGCGAACGCCACCGCCACCGCGGCACCGAGCAGCCGCCGCGGACCGGCCCGGTCGACCAGCCAGGCCGAGAGCCGGCCGGCGAGGACGATCCCGGTGGCGTTGACCGCGAACACGACGCCGTAGACCTGCGGTGAGAGTCCGTAGCCGGTGCCCTGCAGCACGAAGCTGCCCATCGCGATGTAGACGAACATCGAGCAGCAGCCGAGCGCGAGCACCGACGCCGGGGCCAGGAACGACCGGTCACGGGCGACGGTGCCCAGCGCGCGCAGCGTCTCCCGGGCCCCGCCGGAACGACGGCGGGCGGCGGGCAGCGTCTCGCGCAGCGTGGCCGCCGCACCCAGCAGCACCAGCCCGATCCCGGCGAGCACCACGAACACCCCACGCCAGTCGGTGACCCGGAGCAGCTGGCTCCCGATCACGGGCGCGAGCACCGGCGCCGCCCCGCTGACGACCATGAGCAGCGCGAACACCCGCGCCGCCGCCCGGCCCTCCCACTGGTCGCGCACCATCGCCCTGGCGACGACGATCCCGACCGCCCCGGCGAGACCCCCGAGCAGGCGCAGCGCGAGCAGCACCTCGATCGTCGGAGCGAAGGCGCAGGCCAGCGACGTCACCGCGAACAGCGCGACCCCGACCAGCAGCGGGCCCCGGCGGCCGCGGCGGTCCGACAGCGGGCCGGCGATCAGCTGGCCCGCCGCGAGGCCGACCATGCACAGCGACATCGTGAGCTGGGCGGTGGCCTCGGTGGTGTGCAGGTCGGTGGTGAGCTCGGGCAGGCCGGGCAGGTAGAGGTCCATCGACAGCGGCCCGAACATCGACAGCCCACCGAGGGCGAGCACCTGTCGCAGCGGCGGTCGGTCCCGTTCCGGCGCGGCGGCGGGGCGGGTCTGGCGCGTCACCGGACGATCCTCCGATTCGCCCGCCCCCACCGCCAGCGCTGCTTCCGTCCAGCGGGAGCGGCGTGCGTCACCCGGGCCGCGGCCGGCGGGACCGGGAGCCCACGGCCTCGTGCCGGTGGCCGGAGCCGTCCGGTTCCACCCGTCGCCGGTACCGGTTCCACTCCGTGGCGCGGCGCATCAGCTCGTCGCGGTGCGCGTCGGACAACGCGCGCGTCAGCTCGAACGACATGGTTCGTCCCCTCCCGGGGTTCGGTGGACGCGGCGCGGGGCGCGGCTGCGCCCCCGCGCCGCGACCCGGTCAGCCGGCCGCGGGCCGGATGTTCTGGTTGACGTGGAAGGTGTTCTCCGGGTCGTAGCGGCGCTTGACCTGCGCGAGCCGCTCGTAGTTGTCCCGGTAGGACGCCCGGACCCGCTCCTGCCCCTCGTCCATCACGAAGTTCAGGTAGGCGCTGCCGGCCGAGGTCGGGTGCAGGGCCTCCCAGTAGTCGCGGGCCCAGTCCGCGATCAGGCCGGCGTTCGCCGGGTCCGGGTCGACGCCGACGATGACCCCGGCCCAGCCGCCGTCGCGGTAGGCGAACGCGGTGCCGTCCGACGGGACCCGCGCCGCCGCGCCGTCGATCGGGTAGAGGTGCATCGTCGAGTGCCCGGTGGGCAGCAGCGCGCCGAAGCGCTCGTGGACGTCGATGGCGGCATCGGAGATCTCACGGAAGAAGTCCGCCTTCCAGTACCACTGCAGGCCCGCGGGGTACAGCGGGTCGAACGCGCTCTGCAGCGCCGTGAAGGGCATGTCGTGCAGGCCGACGACCAGCGGTGACCCGAAGGAGCGCACCGGCTCCAGCACCTCGTCGGCCCGGTCGTGCGGGCCGGTGTAGCACCAGACGATGGCGCACGCCTTTCGGCCCCACAGCTGCTCGGGGAACGGCGGCGCCGGCGGGATGGTGATCAGGCCCAGCCAGCCGCTGAGCTCCTCGGGCAGCGACGGCACGAGCGACCGGTACCAGCGCATGACCTCGGGCGTGTCGGCGATGTCGTAGAGCACCGGGCCGCCGATGACCGTGCCGGCCTCGCCGATCGGATGGCACCTGAACACGAACGACGTCACGACGCCGAAGTTGCCGCCGCCGCCGCGCAGCGCCCAGAACAGGTCCGGGTGCGAGGTCTCGCTCGCCGTGACGAAGCTGCCGTCGGCGAGCACGACGTCGGCGGAGAGCAGGTTGTCGACGGTCAGCCCGAAGCGCCGGGACAGGTAGCCGATGCCGCCGCCGAGGGCCAGCCCGGCGACCCCGGTCGAGGCGAGGAAGCCCGACGGCGTCGCCATGCCGAACGCGACGGTCGCGTGGTCGACGTCGCCCCACGTGCAGCCGGCGTCGACGCGCACGGTCCGCGCCCCGGGGTCGACGGTCGTGCTGCGCATCGTCGACATGTCGACGACCAGCGCGCCGTCCCACACCCCGAATCCGGCGGCGTGGTGGCCGCCCCCGCGGACGGCGATCTCGACGCCGTGCGCCCGGGCGAAGCGCACCGCGGCGACGACGTCGGCGGTGTCGCGGCAGCGGGCGATCGCCGCCGGCCGCTTGTCGATCATGCCGTTGTAGACGGCCCGGGCCTGGTCGTAGTCGGCGTCCCCCGGCCGGATCAGCGTGCCGCGCATCGCGGCGGCGAGGTCGTCGAACGGGGTGGTCAGCTGCGGGGTCGCGGTCACGGTCGTTCCTTCCGACAGGGCATCCGGTCTGCCCGGATGCACGCCGTCGACGCTAGGAACGAGGCGTTTGCGCAGCGTTCGGCTCGAGGGTGGGGCCTGCACCCCCGTCCGGAACGGCGAACGCGGGAGCCGGAACGCCGCGGGCGGCGTAGTCGGCGAGGCAGCGGCGCAGCAGCGCGACGCTGCCCTGGTCCGCGGCCAGCCGGGCGGCCGCACCCAGCCGCTCGAGCGCGACGTCGGGATTCTCGTCGCGCGCGGCGCGCATCCGCAGCACCTCGGGCAGCCACCAGCCGTCGCTGCGCGCGCGGGCGCCGACGACGGCCGCGTCCAGCGTCGCGCGCGCCGCATCGGGCCGCCCCTCCCGTGCGGAGAGGTCGGCGAGCAGCGAGAGCCAGTAGGGCATCCGCGCGAACGCGCCCAACGCGGTCAGCCCGTCGATGCCGCGGTCCGCGAGCTCGAGGCCCGCCGTACCGCCCCGGCACCAGCCCTCGAGGACCATCGCCCACTCGCGGTAGTAGGTGAAGTCGAAGCGGGCGCACAGCTCGCGCAGTTCGCCGGCGGTGCCGAGCAGCGCGTCGCGGTCGCCGCGCAGCTGGTGGGTGATGGCGCCGTAGCCCAGTGCGACGGCGAGGCTGTAGGAGCCGCCGGTCGCCCGCGCCAGGTCGATCGCGTCCCGGCAGGTCGCCAGCGCCACCTCGTCGTGCCCGAGCAGCCAGTGCGCGTGCGCGGCGAACGCGCGACCGTGCACGTCGGATCGGGTGCCCACGGACAGCGGGTGGCTGCCGCCGATCTCGGCGGAGCGGTCCAGGTGGCGCAGCGCCTCGGCGGGCCGGCCGAGGCTGAGCTCGGAGCCGCCCAGCGCGAAGTGGGCGGGCCCGGCCAGCTCCGACCCGTCCTCGACGAGGTCGAGCGCGCGCGACGCGGTCCGGTGCGCGGCGATCGCGTCGCCCGCCACGAACTGCGACGACCACAGCCCGACGAGGCCCGAGAGCGTCGCGCCGCGGTCTCCGAGGGCGGTGGCCAGCGCGATCGAGCGTTCGAGGGTGTCGCGCAGCCGCGGCGAGGAGTAGCCGTGCAGCGCGTTGAGCGGCGCGGCCAGCGCCTCCACCACGGCGAGCTCCTCGGTGTCGCGGGCCCGGCTGGCAGGCGCCCTGGCCAGGATCGCGAGCGCCTCCTCGTGCAGCCGGACCGCCTCGGCGTGCGCGAACCGGCCGCCCGCGACCGCGGCCGCCCGCCGGTAGTACCCGACGGCCCGGTCACCGCGTCCACCGCGCGCGTACTGCTCGGCGAGCTGAGCCGACACCGCGTCGAGGTCCGCCGCGTGCAGCAGCTCCATCCCCTGGGCGAGGCGCCGGTGCAGCAGCCAGCGCGCGGGCGGGCTGACCTGTTCGTACGCGCACGCGCGCAGCAGGTCGTGGGCGAAGTCGTAGCCGTCCCACGTCTCGCGCAGGATCCGCCGCCGCCACAGCTCGTCGACGGCCGCGACGACGGCGTCGGCCGGCAGGTCGGAGGCCTCGCTGAGCAGGTCGAGGGTGAAGTCGCGGCCGACGGCGGCGGCGAGCCCGGCGACGGTGCGGGCCGGCGGGCTCACGTCCTCGAGGCGGTGCCGCAGGACGGTGCTCAGGTCCCCGGCCCCCGGGTCGAGGTCCCCGCAGCGCACGGCCTCGACGACGTGCAGCGCGAAGCCACCGGTCGTGGCCTGCAGCAGGGCCGCGGTGTCCTCGTCGAGGGGATGGCCGACGACCGCCGCGGCGAGCGCCGCGGTGTCGGCGCTGTCGAAGGGAGGCAGCTCGATCTCGGTGACGTCGTGGGTCGACCGCATCCGGGCGAGCCACTCCGGCAGCCCCGCCTCCTGGTCGGGGTCGTCGTCGCGCGCGGTGGCCGCGACCAGCAGCGGCGCCCCGGTGTCGATGCCGAGGCAGAAGGCGAGGAACGCCAACGTCTCCTGGTCGCACCAGTGCAGGTTGTCGACGACGAGCAGCAGCGGCCGGTCGACCGCGATCAGCGCCCGCGTCACGGCCTCGAAGAACCGGTGCCGCTGCCACGCGTCGACCATCGCGGGCGGGCCGCCGCCGGGCTCGCTGCGGGCCCGGGCCGACGGCACCAGCCGGTCGACCTCGACCCGCCAGACCGGCTCCAGGTGCGCCGTCGCGGCCTGGATCTCCGGGGTGCGCAGCCAGTCCGCGACCGGCGCCAGCGCCAGCCGGCCCGCGGTGCCGAAGCCCTGGGTGAGGGCGACGACGGCGCCGGCGCGCCGGCACTCCTCCGCCAGCTCCGCCACCAGCCGGGACTTGCCCACGCCGGCCTCCCCGCGCACGACGGCCAGGCTCGGCCGCCCGCCCGCGGCGGTGCGCCAGACCTCGCGCAGCCGGGCCAGCTCGGCGGTGCGCCCGACGAGGCGCGCGGCGGCGGATCCGGCCCGCCCGTGCGCCGCGAGGCCCTCCGGCTCGGCCGCCGGGGTGGTGCGGGCCAGCAGCCGGTCGAGGGTGGCCCGGGTCTGCGGGTCGGGATCCACCCCCAGCTCGCGTTCGAGCACCGAGGCGCACCGGTGGTACGTGCTGACCGCGCCCGCCCGGTCGCCCGCCTCGCCCTGCAGCTCCATCAGCCTGCGGTAGCCGGGCTCCTCCAGCGGGCGCAGCGCGACCCGCCTGCGCGCGGCCGCGACCGCCGCCTCGCCCGCGTCCCCGTGGGCGATCACGTCCAGCAGGTCGACGCACTGCTGTTCGAGCTCGCCGCGGGCGGCGAGCACCCAGTCGTCGTAGCCGCCGGGGAGGAACTCGCCGCGGTAGTACGCGACGGCCGCGCCCGCGCGGGTCCGCTGCTGCTCGTCGTCGCCCGCGGCCGCCGCCGCCCGGGCCGCCGCCCGGAACCGGGCGAAGGACCGCACGTCGACCCGGCAGGTCGGTGAGTCGGTCCAGCACAGGTCCCGGGCCGTGACGACCAGCGACGGGTCGTCGCCGAGCACCGTGCGGACGTGGTGCAGCTCGCGCCGCAGGTTCGTCAGGGCCTGCTCGTCGGTGGAGTCGGGCCAGAACTGGGCGGCGAGGCGCTGCCGGGTCTGCGGTGCGTCGGCGTGCACGACGAGGAAGCCGATCAGCGCGAGCGCGCGCGAGGACCGGGCCCGGACGGTGCCGGTGTCGTCGGTGACCGACTGCTCCCCCAGCAGGTTGACCTGCAGCATCACGGCTCCTCCGGGCTGCTCCCGGATCAGCCTGCTGTGCACCCTTCGCCGACGCCAGGGCCGCACGGCCCACCCCGGCTACCGCCGAGCGGCGCAGCGGTCACGCCGCCCGGGGCGCCACCCGCTCGCCGACGCGCGCCGGCCCCCGCCAGGGCAGTGCCGGCTGCTGCGCGGCCGGGGCCGGCTCGGGCAGGGCCGCGACGAGCCGCGTCGTGATGCCGTCGGGGAACGCCGTGGCGTCCGGGAACACCGACAGGACCAGCCGCAGCGCGGCCCGGTTCGTGCTCAGCACCTCGGCCTCGACGACACGGTGCCCGGCCGCGGCGGCCAGCCCGGCGACGGCGCGGACGAGCCGGGTCCCCACGCCCGACCGCTGCTCGTCGTCGACGACCTCGACACCGAGGTCACTGCGGCCGGTGTCGTCGGCGATCAACCGGGCGATGCCGATCGGCCGGCCGTCGGCGAACGCGGCCACCGCCACGTGCCGGTGGCCGTCGACGGCGGCCAGTGCGGTCCGGGTGCCCGCGGTGAGCCGGCGCACCGGCGCGTGGAAGCGCCGGTAGCGGCTCTCCGCGGACAGGCCGTCGAACACGGCGTCGAGTACGTCGAACTCTCCGTTGCGCAATGCGCGAATCTCGATCATGACGTCTCCCCCCAAGGAGTCATCGGTTCGGTCGGGACGGGTCGGGTGTGTCGGTCGATCCGGTGCGTCGGGTCGGTCGGGTCAGGTCAGCAACCAGGTGAGGCCCCAGGCCGCGACGAGCCCGGCGAACAGGGCGAGCGGCAGGCTGCGGGTGAGCCGCCAGAGCACCCCGGCGACGACGGCCGCCAGCAGTGCCGGCACCGTCTCGGCGGTCGTGACGCGCCCGTGCGGCGCGACGAGTGCGGGCAGCGCGATCGCCGCCAGCACCGCGGGTCCGACGTACTGCAGCAGCCGTGTGACCACGGCGGGCGGGCGTGCCCCCGCGGTGGCGAGGAACGCCGCACGCATCAGGTACGTGCCGACGCCGATCGCGACGAGCACCAGCAGGTCAGCCACGACGGCCTCCCACCAGCGCGCCGGCGGCGATCCCGGCCGCGGCACCGACCAGCAGCCCCAGGCCCAGCGGGAGCCCGGAGGCGGCGACCGCGACCAGCCCGCCCGTCGCGGCGGCCGCCCACGCCGGGCGTGAGGTCAGCATCGGGAGGACGAGCAGCAGGAACGTCAGCGGTGCGGCGACGTCGAGGCGCAGACCGTCGGGCAGCACCCCCGCGAGCAGCGTCCCGGATGCGGTGATGGCCATCCACGCGGTCCACAGCGTCGCGCCGACGCCCAGGTAGTAGGCGAGCCGCAGCCGGGCGTCGCCGCCGCCGTCCGGCTTGGTGAACCGGCCGATGGCCAGCGCGTAGACGGGGTCGGCCAGCAGGTAGGCGCCGCCCCAGCGGGCGCGTCGCGACCAGCCCGACGCGTGCTGGGCCAGCGATGCGCTGTAGAGCAGCATCCGGGAGTTGACGACGAGGGCACCCAGCACGACCACCGCGACGTTCGCGCCGGCGCCGAGCAGCTGTACCGCGAGCAGCTGGGCGGCGCCGCCGAACAGCAGCGGTGACGACGACCAGGCCACGAGCGGCGAGATGCCGGAGGCGGCCAGGGTGGCGCCGAGCGTCAGCCCGAACGGGACGTAGGCGGCGACGACCGGGACGGCGTCGGCCGCCGCGCGCAGCACGACCGGCCGCAGCGGGACCGGCCGCAGCGGGACCTGCGGGGCGGCGGCACGCAGGGATCGCGATCCGGTGTGCACGGCGGGGCTCCTGTCGGTGGCCGCCGCGGTCCGGGACCCGGCGGGTGCGGTGCCGTCGACCTCGTGGTCGATCGGTTCGCCACCGACGCTAGGAACGGCGCGTTCCCCTGGCGTTCGGGCCGACCGGGGGCAAACCCGAACGCCGAGCGTCCCGCGCGGAACGGAGCCCCTGTGAGTGGACGGCACCGGCGTCGAGGTCGGGCCCGACGAGCCCGTCAGCCTCGTCCGGTACCTGCGGGAGCGGGCCGCGACGTGGGACGCGGTCGTCGCCCGCCACGGCCTGCGGCCGTTGACACTGGCCGAGTTCGTCGGCAGCGCCGACCACCACGCCGACTTCAGCTTCGCCCACGGTGCTCCGGCGGGACCGCGCGCGTTCACGAGCACGGTGAAACTCCGCCAGGCGGGGTTCGGCGAGGCGATGCACACCGAGGACAGCTTCCGCGACGCGTTCCGGGCGATGATCGACCGCGGACTCCTGCCCCCCGCCGCCGCCTGACACCGGCCGGCGCCCGCGGGGGTGCCGGCGTCGTCAGCCGCCGTCGGTGTCGCGATGGAAGTCCTCGATGTGCCGGCGGACGGCGGTCTCGGCGTCGTCGGCCCGGCCCTCGCGGACGGCGCGCAGGATCGCCCGGTGCTCGGCGCGCAACCGGTCGGCGAGCGTGGGCCAGTCGGCGGCGCGGGCGGCACCCTGCCCGATGTACGCGCGCACCGCCCCGCGGATCCCGGCCAGCACCGCGGCGTGCAGGACGTTGCCCGACATCTCCGCGAGCACGACGTGGAAGGCGCCGTCGAGGTCGAGGAACGTCGCGACGTCGACGCCCGGCGCGTCCATGGCGTCGAGCAGGGTCGTGGCCCGGTCGAGGCCGTCGGCGGCGGGTCGGGCCGCGGCGCTGCGCACGGCCGCCCCTTCGACGAGCAACCGCAGGTCGACGACGTCGCCGACCGGGACGTGGTCGGTCGCGACGTGCAGCCGCAGCGCGGCGCCGAGTCCCGCCGCCGGGTCGGCGACGACGGTCGCGCCCGCCTCCGGCCCCGAGCCCGTGGCGGTCCGGATGACGCCGAGCGCCTCGAGGATCTTGATCGCCTCCCGCACCGAAGGCCGCGACACCCCGAGGCGCTCGGCGAGCGCCCGCTCCCCGGGCAGCCGGTCGCCGAGGCGGATCCGCCCGGCGGCGAGGTCGTCCTCGATGTGGGCGAGGACGACCTGGTGGGTACGCATGCGGCCCAGCCTATCCGGTGTGGTCTGACCACACGCGCTACGCTGGCCGCCGACCGCGTCCCGGAGGTCGCCCACCATGAAGATCGCGCTGTTCGTCACCTGCCTGTCCGACGCCCTGTTCCCCGAGGTCGGCAAGGCCGTCGTGCGCCTGCTCGAACGGCTCGGCCACGAGGTCGCGTTCCCTGCCGAGCAGACCTGCTGCGGCCAGATGCACGTCAACACCGGCTACCGGCGGGAGGCGCTCGGGCTGGTGCGCCACCACGTCGAGACGTTCGAGCCCTACGACGCGATCGTCGCGCCCTCGGGCTCGTGCGTCGGCTCGGTGCGCCACCAGCACGCCGACGTCGCCCGCGCCGGCGGTGACGGCGCGCTCGCCGCCCGCGCCGAGGCGGTCGCCGCCCGGACGTACGAGCTGTCGGAGCTGCTCGTCGACGTGCTGCACGTCGAGGACGTCGGCGCCTACTACCCGCACCGCGTCACCTACCACCCGACCTGCCACTCGCTGCGGATGCTGCACGTCGGCGACCGGCCGCTGCGGCTGCTGCGCAACGTCCGCGGCATGACGCTGCTGGAGCTGCCGGGGGCCGACCAGTGCTGCGGGTTCGGCGGGACGTTCGCGGTGAAGAACGCCGACACCTCGACGGCGATGCTGGCCGACAAGATGTCTCACGTCCTCTCGACGGGCGCGGAGGCGGTCAGCGCGGGTGACAGCTCGTGCCTGATGCACATCGGCGGCGGTCTGTCGCGGCTGCGCACCGGCACCCGCACGGTGCACCTCGCCGAGATCCTGGCGAGCGTCGAATGAGCACGGACCTGGGACTCCCCCGGTTCGCCCCGCGCGGGGTCGGGCACCTGCGCGGCGAGCGGAGCTTCCCCGCCGCCGCCCGCGACGCCCTCGCCGACTCCCAGCTGCGGCGCAACCTCGGGCACGCGACGTCGACGATCCGCGCGAAGCGCGCCGCGGTCGTGGCCGAGCGCGCCGACTGGGAGGAGCTGCGCGCCGCGGGCGAGGCGATCAAGGCCGCGACGATGGCCCGGCTCGACGAGCACCTCGAACGGCTCGAGGCCGAGGTCACCCGCCGCGGCGGAGCCGTCCACTGGGCCCGCGACGCCGAGGAGGCCAACGCGATCGTCACCCGGCTCGTCGCGGCGACGGGCAGCCGCGAGGTCGTCAAGGTCAAGTCGATGGCGACGCAGGAGATCGGGCTCAACGAGGCGCTGGCGGCCGCGGGCGTCGACACCCAGGAGACCGACCTCGCGGAGCTGATCGTCCAGCTGGGCGGCGACCTGCCGTCGCACATCCTGGTGCCGGCCATCCACCGCAACCGCGCCGAGATCCGCGAGATCTTCCTGCGCGAGATGCCGGGCGTCGACCCCGCGCTCACCGACGAACCCCGCCGCCTCGCCATGGCCGCCCGCTCCTACCTGCGGGAACGTTTCCTGCGCGCCGAGGTCGCGATCTCCGGGGCCAACTTCGGCGTCGCGGAGACCGGGTCGCTGCTCGTCGTCGAGTCCGAGGGCAACGGCCGCATGTGCCTCACGCTGCCCCGCACCCTGATCACGGTGATGGGCATCGAGAAGGTCGTGCCGAGCTGGGCCGACCTGGAGGTGTTCCTGCAACTGCTGCCCCGCAGCTCCACCGGCGAGCGGATGAACCCCTACACCTCGGTGTGGACGGGTGTCACCCCCGGCGACGGGCCGGCCGAGGTCCATCTCGTCCTGCTCGACAACGGCCGCACCGCCACCCTCGCCGACGACGTCGGCCGGGCCGCGCTGCACTGCATCAAGTGCTCGGCGTGCCTCAACGTCTGCCCGGTCTACGAGCGCACCGGCGGGCACGCCTACGGCTCGGTGTACCCGGGGCCGATCGGCGCCGTGCTGTCGCCGCAGCTCACGGGCGTGGAGGACAACGCGTCGCTGCCGTTCGCGTCGTCGCTGTGCGGGGCCTGCTACGAGGTCTGCCCCGTCCGCATCGACATCCCGTCGCTGCTCGTGCGGCTGCGCGCCCAGCACGTCGAGGCCCGCCGGGAGGCGTCGCGGGTGCCGAGCGCGGAGGCCGTCGCGATGGCCGCGGCCGCATGGACCATGGCCGACCCGCGCCGGTTCGCCGCGGCGGAGAAGGCGTCGCGGCTGGGGCGGGTGTTCGGGCGGCGGTCGGGACAGCTGACGACGCTGCCACCGCCGCTGTCGGCCTGGACCGCGGGCCGCGACGCCCCGAGGCCACCCGCTGAGACGTTCCGCGAGTGGTGGGCGAGGGAACGCGGATGAACGCGCGCAACGAGATCCTCGGCCGGATCCGGGCGGCGAACACAGCGGCGCAGGCGCGGGAGACGCCGGTCCCCCGCGACTACGAGCGCCGCAGCCCGCACGCCCCCGGCAGCCCGGAGCTGCTCGACCTGCTCACCGACCGGCTCGTCGACTACAGGGCCACCGTCGTCCGGGTCCCCTCCGACGGCGTCGACGACGCGCTCGCGCAGGCCGTCGCCGGGTACCGACCGGTGCTCCTGCCACCCGACGCGCCCTGGGAGCTCGACGGCACCCGCGACTCCCCCGGGTTCGGCCCGCGCGACCTCGACGGCTTCGCCGCCGTCGTCACCGGGTGCGCGGTGGCGTGCGCGGAGACCGGGACCATCGCCCTCGACGGCGGCCCGGCACAGGGCCGCCGCGCGATCACCCTCGTGCCCGACGTCCACGTGTGCGTGGTCCGCGCCGACCAGGTCGTCGGCTCGGTGCCGGAGCTGGTCGCCGCGCTCTCGCCGGCCCGCCCGATCACCCTGGTCAGCGGCCCGTCGGCGACCTCGGACATCGAGCTGCAGCGCGTCGAGGGCGTGCACGGCCCCCGCACCCTCGTCGTCGTCCTCACCGAACCCCCGTGAGCACCCGACGCGAACGAACGGCCCGGTCGCGCAACTGAGTTGCGCGACCGGGCCGTTCGTTCCCGCGGGAGGGCACCGCTACGGTGCTGCGCATGGCACGTCGGCACGACCACGACGCGGGTGGCGACCCGGAGGTGTTGGCGGCCAAGGCCGCGCTGCGCGACGAGGTGTGGTCGTCGCTGACCGACGCCGGGGTCGCCCGCTTCCCCGGGGCGCGCAACCGCATCTCCAACTTCGTCGGCGCCGAGGCCGCCGCGCAGCGCCTGCGCGAGCTGCCGGAGTGGGCCGCCGCGCAGCGGGTGAAGTCCAACCCCGACTCCGCGCAGCTCCCGGTCCGGCAGCGGGCGCTGGAGGACGGCAAGACCGTCTACATGGCCGTGCCGCGGCTGGCCGAGGAGGACCCCTTCTTCCTGCTCGACCCCGACCACCTCGCCGACCCGCCGCGGCGCGCCGTCTCCATCAAGAACGCGATGCGCTCGGCCCGCCGCGTCGCCGTCGCCGACCTGGAGCCGGTGGACCTCGTGGTCACCGGGTGCGTGGCCGTCGGCGAGGACGGCGCCCGGCTGGGCAAGGGCGGCGGGTTCGCCGACCTGGAGTTCGCGCTGGCGAGCGCCGCGGGACTGATCGGGCCGGACACGGTCGTCGTGACGACGGTGCACGAGCTGCAGGTCCGCCCGGCCGGTGCGATCCCGACGACCTCGCACGACGCGCCCGTCGACCTGATCGTCACCGCGGACCGGGTGATCGACTGCCGGCGGCACCGGCACGACCGCCCGACCGGTCACATCGACTGGGACGCGCTCACCGAGGAGAAGATCGCGGCGATCCCGCTGCTTGCGGCGCTGCGAACGAGGTCGTGAGTGGCGATAGTCGCCATAGCGACTGCCGTAGCGACCATCGCCGCTCACAGGAGATGACATGCCCGAGATCGTGCTCGTCCGTGGCGACATCACCGAGGCCGAGGTCGACGCCGTCGTCAACGCGGCGAACTCGTCACTGCTGGGCGGGGGCGGTGTCGACGGCGCCATCCACCGCCGCGGCGGGCCCGCGATCCTCGCCGAGTGCCGCCAGTTGCGGGCCACCCGGTATCCCGACGGGCTGCCGACGGGGCAGGCCGTCGCCACCACCGCCGGGAACCTGCCGGCCCGCTGGGTGATCCACACCGTCGGACCGGTGTACGCGAAGCGGCGGAGCCGCCGGCACCTGCTGGAGTCGTGCTACCGGGAGTCGCTGCGGGTCGCCGACGAGCTGGGCGCGGCCACGGTCGCGTTCCCCGCGGTGTCGGCGGGTATCTACGGCTGGCCGCTCGACGACGCCGCCCTCGCCGCGGTGGAGACGGTGCGCGCCACCGAGTCCGCGGTGCGCGAGGCCCGGTTCGTGCTGTTCTCCGACGACGTGCTGGCGGCGTTCCGGGCCGCCGTCGGCTGACTACGAGCGTCCTCAGCGCAGGTCGCGCAGATCGTCGGCCTCGGCCAGCAGCTCACGGCCGAGCCACTCCTGGGCCAGCCGCTCGCCCGCCCCGAGCAGCTCCGCCACGGGCTCGTGCAGCACCGGCGGCAGCCATGCGGTGAGCTCGGCGACGTCGCCGACGGGCAGGCTCCCCGGCTGGGGCACACCCTCGTCGAGCAACCAGGTGTAGAGCGTCGACGCCCGCAGCGGCGCCAACCCGAGCGTCTCCGCGGTCTCGGCGCCGCGCCGGGCGATCTCCAGCCCGCCGACGTCGAGGTCGCCGAAGTACGACAGCTCGCCCGGGTGGCCGGGCCCGTCGGCCAGGGCGGTGAGGACCGTCGACAGCTGGTTGCCCATCCCCCACACCACGCGGCCGACCGCGCCGTCGGCGGGCAGCGCGTCGGCCAGCGACTCCCAGGTCGCGACGTTCTCGACGAGGAGCGTGATCCTGCCGTCCCCGACGGTGCGCGTGATGGGCTCCCAGCGGGCGCGGCGGATGCCGAGCAGCTCGGGGGTGAGCCGGCCGGGCCGGAAGAGCCGGCCACGCCGCAGCGCGTCGAGGGCCTGCTCGTCACCGGTCAGCCGCAGCGACCGCTCCTGCACCGCGACGACGTCGCGCGGGCCGCCGTCGGCGAGCAGCCGCTGGACGCCGTCGAGCAGGGCACGTTCGGCATCGGACGGGTCCTCGTCGCGCAGGAACGCCGGCACCCAGCGCAGCTGCGCGTGCCAGGCGGTCGCGGTGGCCGGTCGCACGTCCGGCGGGTCGAGCACGAGACCGGGCCGGCCGACCCGGGTGACGAACCGCGGCAACGCCGGGCGCGGCAGCGCGTCCCAGCCGGTGCCGCCGACCCGCGGCAGCCGGACGACGCCCGCACCGGCGAGCTCGTCGCACAGCTCGCGCAGCCGGGCGCGGCCGTCCGGCGCACCCGCGAGGCTCAGGTCGGCCTCGTGGGCGGCGCCACGCAGGACCTCGATCCCGATGCGGCCGGTGCGCGACGCGGCCACGACGTCGGCGAGCCTGGCGGCGAGCGGCGACAGCTCCGGGGACTCGTCCTCCTCGACGGTGGTCATGCGGCCCTCATCCCAGCGGCAGCGTGAGGACCGGGTCCTCCCGCCAGATCCGGGTGGTGTCGACGACGCCGGCCGGGTCGTCGCCCGCGAGGATGCGCTCCTCCTGCCGCACGTACTGCCGCCCCCGGCCCGCGACGTTGCGCATCCGGATGATGTTCGGGAAACGGCCGACGGCCTTCAGGTCGCCGACACCGGTCAGGAAGATCAGCTGCACGCCGTTGGCGGCGGCGACCTTGCGTTGCAGGTCGAGGAACACGACGTAGTTGGCCTTGCCGAGCGGGTTGTCCAACGGCAGGGCGCCCAGCCCCGGCACGTCGCGGCCACGGCTGGTGGCCCGCAGTTTGGCGACCATGCAGAACAGCAGCAGCGAGATCGTCACCTTCTCCCCGCCCGACCACTTGCGCATCCGCTCCACCGACACCCGCTCGATCGCGAACGTCGTCGACGGCTTGAGGACCCGCGCCTTCCAGTTCCCGTCGCCGACGACGGCGTCGGTGGCCTGCCACAGCAGCTCCAACCCCCGCGGCACCTCCGCGCCGCGGGCGGTGAGCGCGTCGACCAGCCGGGAGCAACGGTCGCGCACGACGGCGTCGGCGGTCTCGACGGTCGAGCGCGGCCCCACCTCCAGGAACCGCTGCCCGGCCCACTCCCCCAACGACTCCGGCAGCTCGGACAGCGCCTGCGCGCGGGCGAGCGAGCGCAGCGCCTGGCGCACCATGCCGGTCATCGCGGTGACGACGACGCCCTTGTGCTCCTCCAGCTCGGCGAGCCTTTCGCGCAGGTTGGCGGCGTAGACCGCGAGCGATCCGGCGAGCTCGTCGGCGACGGGTCCGAGTTCGCCCGCGACGTCGTCGACCCGGAAGCGGTCGCGGACGTCGGACTTCACCCCGGCGAACCGGTCGGCGCCCGCCCACCGGGCGATCCGGTGCGCGACGGCCTCGACGTCGCGCGCGGCGCGGCGGGCGACGGCGACCGCGCCGTCGAGCCGGCCCCGGGCGGCCGTGACGGCGGCATGGGCGTCGTCGAGGGAGCCGACGTCCCCGGGGCCGGGGTCGATGCCGGGGCCGGGGCCGGTGCCGGGGTCGACGCCCAGCAGCTCCAGCAGGTGCCCGAGACCGGTCGCGCGTTCGCGGGCGGCGGCGCGGCGGGCGTCGGCGTCGCGGGCGGCGGACCCGGCGGCCGCGTGCAGGGCGACGAGCTCACCCGCCTCGGTGGCGGCCCGAGCGGCCGCGGCGAGCGCGTCGGCGCGGGCGGCGTCGAGCGCGTCCGGGTCGTCACACGCGGCCTGCTCCGCCGGCTCCACCTGCATCTGCGCCGCCGGTTCGGCGAGCCCGGCCAGCTCGGCCTTCGCCTCCCGCAGCTCCGCGCGCAGCTCGCCGATCGACGTCGCGAGCGCGGCGGCGGCGGACTCCGCCCGGACGATCGCCGCCGCGCGGGTGCCCGCGTCGGTGCCGTCGGGACCGTCGAGCAGTGCCTCGGCACGCTGCCGCACGACCTCCGGCAGGTCCGCGACCCGGGCCGCCGGGTCGGCCAGCGCGCGCGTCGCCTCCTGCAGCGACGCCGCGAGGGCGGACTCCGACACCTCGCGCCGGTAGGCCTGGTCGGCGCTCTCCCAGGCCCGGCGGGCCTCGTCGAGCGCGACCGGCTCCCCCTCCGACCCGGCGCCCGGCCCAGGGTCGGATCCGGCGTCGGATCCGGGGTCGGACAGCCCGGCGCGCAGCTCCCGCTGCTCGCCGAGGCTGCGACGCAACACATCGGCCTGCCCGGTGGCCGCGGCGGCCGCGGTCCGGGCGGCGTCCTCGGCCGCGACGGCGGCGTCGAGCGACGCGTCCAGGTCCGCGATCTCCGCGGGCAGCGCCGCCGCCTCCGCCCTCCGGTCGGCGGCCTCGCGCACCCGCGGCAGCAGCTGCGTGAGCGTCGCGATCGCGGCGGCGGCGTCGCGCCGGCGGCGTTCGAGATCGCCGCGCCGGGCGTCGGCGTCGGCCTCGCGGTCCCCGACGGAGGCCAGGTCAGAGGCGATCCGGGCGAGGTCGGCGTCGGCGGCCGCGACGGCGTCCCGCGCGGCCTGCACCTCGGCGTCGAGGGCCTCGAGCGTGCCGGGCGGGCAGTCCGCGCGCAGCCGTTCGAGCCGGCGACGCCGGTCGGCGTCGGCGTCGCGGGCGGCGACGAGCTCGGCGTCCGCGGCCGACCGGGCGGCGCGGGCCGACTCGCGTTCGTCGATCTCGGCGCCCGCGCCCGCGCGGTCGGTCAGGGCCCTGGCCGGGTCGACGAGGTGCCCGGTCGCGGGACCGTGGGCGGCGTCGAGGTCGCCGGTGGTGGCCAGCACGACCGGCGACGTCGGGCGCAGCGCGGCACCGTCGAGCACCGAGCGGGCGGCCGGCAGGTCGGCCGGGTCGTGGACGAGCACGCCGCCCGCGAGGGCGGGCGCGGCCCGCATCAGCTCGGCGCGCCGGCCCGCGGGCACGGAGTCGGCCAGGTAGCGCCATCCCGTGGTCGCCGGGATGCCGGCCCGGTCGAGGACGTCGAGCGCACGGACGACGTCGAGCGTGGGCGGGAGCAGCCGGTCGGCCCCCAGCGCGGCGAGCGCACGCTCGTCCTCGGCGTCGGCGACGGCGAGCTCGACGCGACCGCGTTCGGCCCGGGCGACGGCGGCGGTGAGCAGCGCGACGAGGTCGCCCGCCTCGGCGACCGGGTCGACGTCGGTGCCGCCGGCGAGACCCCGGAGCCGGTCGTCGGACGCGAGGTCGGCGACGCGTCCGCGCAGCTCCACGGCCCGGTCGCCGGCCGCCTCCGCGGCGCGCTCGGCGGTCCGCCGCTGTGCGGTGAGGGTCTCGGCCGCGGCGGCCAGCTCGGCCCGGCGCTCGCGCAGCGTGGCGCGCTCGGCGGCGAGCCGGTCGAGCTCGTCGGCCGCCTCGGCGTCGACGGCCTCGTGCCGGGCGAGGGCGTCCTCCACCGCGGCCGCGTCGACGCTCCCTCCCGCGGCGACCGTCACCCCGGCGCCGAGATCCCCGGACCCGGACCCGGACCCGGCGAGGAGACTCCGGGCGGCGGCGAGATCGGCGTCGAGCCCGGCGAGGGCGTCGGTGAGGGCGGCGAGCCGCCCGGTCAGCGTGCCCCGGCGCTGCGACGCCTCCTGCCACGCCGTCCGCGCGGCGCGTTCGGCCGCACCGGCGTCGCAGGCCTCCGCGTCGAGCGCCGCGACCCGCGCCGCGACGGCGGCGATGCTCGCGTCGAGGGCGCGGGCGTAGCCGGCGGCCGTCGCGTCGCGCCGGGCGCGCAGGGGCTCGGCCTCGGCCGTCGCAGCCGCGAGCTGCTCCTCCAGCGAGCGGACCCGCCGGCGGGCCTGCCGCGCCGCGTCGACGGTCGCGACCGCGTGCCAGCCCGCGACGAGG